>JAMOMD010000024.1 GCA_027068725.1 Thermoproteales archaeon
ATCTAACATCTCTAGAAGTTCCATACGCTCATCAAGTATGTAGCAGTTTGTTAGCAAGATTATTCTTATATTGAAATCTTTTAGAAGGCTAACTATGCTACATATGTTGGGGTCTAGGAGAGGCTCTCCACCTCCGAGAACAACCTTATCTACATTGTACGTATTCAATATATTTAGAAGTTCTTTAGAAGATACGAAACTTATCTTTAGCCTCTCCAGGATTTTTAAAAGCTCATCTGGCAGATGCGTATCGTAAATCGATAACTTATTTATACAGAAGATGCAGCGGTAGTTACAGCCCAGAAATCTTAGGTAGAGACAGCGTGCCTGCTCGTAGTATGTTATGTTGAATATGCGCGTGTTAAAATGATGAAATTTGCACGTGCTGAAGCTTGATGATGCCTCGCTACGCTGACTCACACCTATCTTCACATTAGGCTTTTGTTCACTACTATAAAACATACTTTGACGTGATGAGCCCTCTGGGGTCTGACATGCTGATGATATCTGCTTAGTCTGACCCTGTGCAGAATAGCAATACCATTATTTTGATCTTGAGCAACTAGCTATCTAGATGATGTGAGTATCCTCCCTCCTGATGGCTGATGAATCCCGTCCCCAGCTGAGCTCTAAGGATCTTCAGGAGGCTCAACCTCGTACACCCTTTGACCACGCACAGTTCTTGGTGCAAGCCAATCAATGAGCTGTCTTGGCTTGTTTGTCTCTATGATTATGGTTATTGGACCGAGAGGACTCTCCTTCTCCTCTGTCACAAAAGATAGATGACCAACGTATGCTGCCTGCTTGTGTACGTGTATCACAATCTTGTTCTCACTAACTAGACCCCTCGTCAGGACTAGCCTAGCACTATCCTCAATTTCCTGTTTTCTAATAAGCTCACGCATCTTCAGAAGAGCTCTATAGCTTGCAGCTGTTGCAACAATGTACGTCTTGTCTCCCATATCCTCTATATTCAGGACTGTTGGAGAGACAATGTTCAGGACAGCTTGCTTTACCTTCTCAATATCTTCACTTGGTCTAACTTCTGCCCAGACAGTCACCTTCATCTTAATCTCTCCCTTATGCGTGGAACAACTTTGCTATTAACATGTTCCTCAAGCTCCTGAACATTCTCATAGTCATTAACTACTACAGAGTCCGCAATCATTAGAAGATCAAGAATACCATAGAGACTCTCCCTTAAGTCACGCACATTGACCGTGGTTAATCCAACATCATCCTGACGCGCACGCCTTCTAAACCTCTCCTCTCTCACTGGTCTGGACGCGACAACATACACGAGAAAGACATCACAACCAGACTCTTCTTTCAGTAAAGAAACCTCATCAGGACCTCTCACACCTTCAATAACAACAACCTCACTATCGACTCCACGTAACTTATCGACTAGTCTCTTAGCAATAGCTCTCCTACCTTCTCTAAGACGCAACAATGTTGCTATCTTTCCAGGATCTTCTCCAAGTTTTGAAGCTTCCTCACGAACGACATCGCCCATACTCAAAATTGGTGCATTGAAACTTCGTGCAATTATCTGAGCTACAGTAGTCTTTCCAGAACAGGGAAGACCACTTACTAGTACCAGTAGCTTAGGCACATCTAGCTTCTGTACAGAGACACTATTTTCCTAACCTCAGAAAGAGATAACGTTGTCCTGAAAGCACGCTTATCAAAGTGTGTCCTACATGCATCATGACCAAGCTCTCTCAACAGTGATACTATTGTAGAAGCACTAATCTCACTACCAAGTCCTCTACAGACCTCACTAGAGGTCATGTAAACAACATTACTCAAATATGCTTCCTCTCGAAAGAGCTGGACAAGTTCGCTAACCTTTCTATTACTCTTCAAATAATCATACTCTTCCAAAACCCTAGATAGTTCACGAGCAAACTCAGGATCGATTAGCTTACCAATCCACATTGGACCATACGCACCTGAACCTGGTGCAACAGGATAAGTTCTGACAAACGTGCGCGAACCATCTTCAGGATTGTAGATTAGAAAACCAAGATTTTCAACACACTCGCGTGCATCTGCAGTATCTTTACCAACTAGTAGAAATGCCCTGTAGTAATGTCCCTCATAGTACGCTAACAGAGGCTTCACACCATAATCAAACTCTAGAGCTATTCTAGCAATTGTACCAATTAGAATTCTCAACCCAATCTCCTTGCTAAAAGGCACGGCACGAATAGGCTTTGCACCATATCTTCTAATACATTTATGAGGATATCTTCCAACAAGTACACCAACATCAGTTGCAGTTACGCAGAGTAGTCCAAGATGACGAACAGCACGAAGTGCAGCATGTATAAATGGTATTGGTGAGCCAAATGGATCAATATCAACAACATCGATTATGTACTTAGACCGTATTGTTAACAGTAGAGCAGAAGCATCTTCCTTATATACATCAACTTTATCAGAAACACTAAGATGCTCAACATTAAGTCTAATTAACTTATAAGCCCTATCATCAATATCATTTAAAATAACTTTGCTAACACTATTAATCTCATTAACATACCTCAATCCTCGAACTCCAGTACCTGCAAGAGGCTCACATATTGTCAATGTCTTCAGATCAAACATTCTTCTATACGTTTCGATTGCTAAAACAGAAATACTTCTATTAACCTCCATTGCAGGATTATAAAAAACAGGAGCATGAGCAGGCTCAATCTTCTTCTCTACCTTATACTTCTCTAAATTTGGAACAAGGACACGTGTCTTACCTTCCTGAACTTCTACAAGCTCACCAAGCTCTTCAACATAAAGCGACATATCCACAATTAGGGAAGTAGTGTTAACTGCTTGTAACTGTGCTTACTCTCCATTTATGATGGGTTTCACATCGAGAATGTTTACTATTCTATCAACCTTATCATCGTACCTTCTTCTTGGTATTATCATGTACCTCTCATCGTCATTACAGGCAATTGCAACTTTTCCATGAGTATGTTCTAGTCTATATGCCTCACGTGGCTCAATTGCAAACTTTTCCTGAATTAGCTCACGGCTGACCTTCCTGTGCTCTAGATATTTCTGACATGTCTCAATCTTAGGCTCAAGTGACACTTCCTCAATTATGTCTTCGCCAAAGTACTGCATCAAGAGTCTTGCAGTTCTCTCAGATGCTTCAAAGGTTCCACGCTCATACTCGTACACGGTCTTCCTACTGACCTTGAGCATCTCAGCAACATCACCAAGACTAAGCCCTAGCTGCTCTCTTCTTCGTCTAAGCTCTTCGCCTCTTATCCTAGCCTTAATTATTCCACGATCTTTCACAAGTCGTATCTGCTTTCCTTCAACTATTCTCTTGAATGCGTTAACGCTCATTGCAATAACTCCCATCTTTCTATAAGCAACATCTTCACGCATCTTCTCATTACCCTCCTTCACACCTACGAGCATTGGTATTGCTGACGTTATTCTAGATATTGCAACAATGTCAATAATTTCGTCTTTTGTAACTGTGTTCACGTCATAGCTGACTTTTATTATGAGCGTCTTCTCGTCCTGATCTTGGCCAAGTCTTGCACGTACAATGAGGTTGTACGACATGGATGTGTCAGGTACCTTAACCATGCTGCAAGCTGTCCTACTTGAGAGAATCTTCTCCAGCTTGCTAAGTATTGTCAGTGTAATGTCTCTGTGCATGCTCATCCTGTCTTCTAGTTAACGAAATGTACACTAGAAGGAATTTAAATCCAACACGGGGTCGCTTGTTAATATATTTTGAAGAAATAGGTGTGACCTTATCCTGTCCTCCTAGCTATGACCATTGCGTGAGCAACGTCATACGGCTCAAGGTGAACAACGTCGACAATCTCGAATCCTCTCTCCTTCAGGTGATCGATCTCTCTCTTGAACGTCTCGTCTGGTGCCTTTGTCACGTCAATTGACATTGCCTTGATGACTAGCATCACGTAGCCGTGCTTTCTCAGGAAGACATCAGCATTGTCTGCGAGGATCTTTGCCTGGAATGGCTGTGCAACGTCAATGTAGATAACGTCTACCTTCTTCACAATTGACACGTACTGCTCAGGATATCTTGCGTCTGCGAGTATTGGTATGCAGTTTGTTCTTCCCTGATCAATTATCTTCTCCATGAACTCTCTGAACACTCTTGCAGAAAACTCGACAGAGTATATGACGCCTTCAGGGCCAACGATGTCGCTCACGTGACTCACTGTTGTTCCTGATGCTGCGCCTAGGTACAGGACCTTTGATCCTCTTGTTATTGGCATG
This sequence comes from Thermoproteales archaeon, assembly GCA_027068725.1. Classification (GTDB taxonomy): domain Archaea; phylum Thermoproteota; class Thermoprotei; order Thermoproteales; family Thermocladiaceae; genus JAADER01. Next base: position 4,273 of record JAMOMD010000024.1, read on the forward strand.
ACCTTCAGACCATTC
>JAMOMD010000025.1 GCA_027068725.1 Thermoproteales archaeon
CCTTCTTTAAGTATTGTGAGTAGGTTATCAAGTTCCCTGACTAGTACCTAGGAACTGTCTAAGAGCTTCCTGCCACTTTGTCTCTATGAACTTGGGCAAGTCTGACGAGTCTATTGGACCTACAAGAACTTTCCACCCTGTCTTCTCCTCTATCTCACTCGCTACCTTAGCTGCTTTTCCGGGGATTATGAGTATTCTATGCTTGACCTTGTTCTCCAGTCCAGACTCCTTTAATGCCTTCAGGACGGCGTCTGCATTAAACTTTCCTGCTGCTACAGAAACATCGACTGCATAACCTTCAGTATCTATGACTAGGACATATGCGTTGACTTTACCTTTCTCGAGATCTGACGATACTATAGAGTACGTTAGAGCAAAGTTGCAGGTCACTATGACTGGCGATAACTCGTTAGGATTACCAACAGTCTTCAGACCTGGAGTAATTGTTGTTGGTCTTCTTGGATCAGTGTAGAAGTTCTGCCTCAAGATAACTAGTGGAAGATACGTGAAGGCATGCTCACTCTTCATTATTAACAAATCTGCAAACCTTATGATTAGACTCGCAGCAACAGCAGCCTCATATATTGGCTTAACATCGTCAGGAACGTTCGCGTACCACACTAGTGCTGGAACACCAACAAGTGGAAAACCAGCAAGTTCAAACTCTGCCTCGCATGCTAGCCATCTCAGGGTAGTGAACATCTTTACCGTATAGCCAAGATGATCAGGAAATGTTCCTGGGTCAAGACATATATCCTCTACACCATACTTCAGGAACGTTTTTACAAGACTTGCAAGAAGATCAAGATCACCTGCACCATAGAGCACACATGGGACCTTATACCTTCTACAAATTGATAGAACTTTCTCCCAGTTCTCAGACGTTGCAGCATATATTAGCGGTCTCTCATCTTTTAGAAAGTCTCCAAGTGCTTCAATAGCTTTGGGATTTCTAGAACATATTACAAGAGGTTTGCCTAGCTGATCCTTTACAAAATTAACAACTTTGCAGAACCTTCCTACATCACCAGAAGTAAATCTTATAGCCATTGTATCTAGCCTAAGTTCTCTTCCTAAGTACTCATACTTGAATCTTTTAACAAATTCTATCTTCTTAGCAATATCTTCCTGCGATGCAGAATCTTCAATATCTATTGCAAATACTGTTGGATTAAGAAGCGTTAGCTCATGTCTGTGCATTACATACTCTCCTCCAATAACGATCTTACGATCCTCAGGACCAAAGTAGACTTCTCTAACAGGTTTCTTTAAAAGCTTCTTTAATTCCTCATAATTTTTTCTATACTTTTCATCTTCTACAAGTGGCTTACATTTTTCAAGTGTTGTCTGTAGGTTAAGTAATTTAACTGCAAAGGCCATGCAGCTCTCCTCTCCGCATTTGCCACAGTTTGTCTTCGGCAGTAGTCGATAGATCTGAATTGGACTAAGCTTAGTTATCTTAACCATGGGATAACAACCTCAGGAGAACTAGGTAGTTTAGGATTTGTGAAATTTGTTAAATTAGAAACTTGACCAAACTGAGCCTAAGCTACTGAGCAGCTGGCGCGGCCTGTACCTGCTCTGTCTTGAGTAGCGAGTCAAGTATGTTTAACTTGTTGACAATGTCTGGCTCAACCTTAATGCCGAGCTTGTCAAGTATCTTCAGGAAGTACTCACGCTCGTTCAGTGGCTTAATGTGGTCTGGTGTCGTTATGACGATCTTTCTCTTATCTCCAAGATATACCTCGATCACGTATGCTCGTCCTCGCTTACCAATGATTGTGCCAACCTTGCCCTGATATCTCCTGTGCGGTGCCGTTGTGACATATGTTGGGTCTATGTCTATCACTACCTTATCGCCAACAGCATACTCGTACATCCATCTCTTGAGACCAGGTCTACCACGCTCACGTGGAGACTTGCTTAGCAGCTTCCTACACTTGTATCTATAGCCATGTGTTCGTTTTACCATGCTGTGTCACGTGCAGTATCTAAAGTTAAAAAGCTTGTCGTAGCTTGGACAGTACTTAAGAAGTAACTATTTTTAGCCTAGAACTATTTGACACATATGTCAAAGAGGATAGTAAGTGCTGAAGATATTACCATACCAGAGGCCCTGAAGCTACTAGAGGAAGCTGTGTCAAAGTACGAGACGCCTGAAGAGAAAATTCATGATGCACTAGCTTATCTTAGAAAGTTTGCTAAGCTTGATGCTGAGAGTGCTAGAAATCTTGTAAACGAGTTAGTTACGAAATTTGGAATAGCTAGGACTACAGCAATACAGATAGTGAATATAATGCCCAGCCACGTTGAGGAGCTTAGAACAATTCTAGGTCTAGAAAAGAGAGAGTTTAGTGAGAAGGAGCTACAAGAGATGTTAAGCATAATTGACAAGTATAGAAAGGAGAAGAAGGCTTAATCAATCGTTTCAATTAACAATCACGAGAGGTGACGTAGCATGGCCAGGAAAGAGGAGTACGCCTACATACTGGACATACTGACGCCAGAGCAAGTGATGCTAAGAGAGGCAAACGTGTTAAGGAGAGGATTTCCGAGAAACGAGATCTACGTACAGGCAATTGGAGAACAGTACTTCACACTGCTAGAGCTCACAGTAAAGCCAGGTGTTGAAGTACAGCCACTTGAGAGAGTGTACATTGGACCAGGCACGCGTGACAAGATCGATAAGATAGTCAGGAGATTAAGGTACGACGAGCTTACTGAGGAGGCTAAGAATAATTTGTTAAAGATACTTCCTGAGATTGTTAAGAAACAGGAGAAGAGATTTGTAGAATTTTTCAACAAGGCTGGTCCAATAACTCTGAAATTGCACTCACTAGAGCTTCTGAAGGGTATTGGTAAGAAGACGCTCTGGCTAATACTAGAAGAGAGAAAGAAGAGACCATTCGAGAGTTTTGAAGATATTAAGAAGAGAGTAGGTATAGACCCTGAGAAACTTATTGTTGATAGAATTTTGAGAGAACTACAGGGAGGAGAGAAATACTACCTATTTGTAGGTGGCCCATATACGGCAGTCCTCTCATCTCAATAGGTGAATAGTCCTATCTTGTTCTCATTATTTTACGTCGACCTCCAATATCCCAGACCTCGACCTGCATTCCTGGTTCAAGTTTTCCACGAACTTCCTCCTCCACCTCGTTCATTGTGAGTTCAAATGTTGAGTAGTCTCGTAGATCCATTAGCTGTATTGTATCTCCCGAGATTGAGATCACCTGTGCTGTAAACTTCTCAACTATTGGAACCTCGACCTGCGCGTCTGATGGTACTACTAGTGTTCTCTTTACTCCATCGAATATTCCTATGCCTACAATTCTAACTTTTGCAGAGCCGTGTTTTCCTGTCTTGCTCTTTTCTATCTCGACGATCTTGCACGGCTCATCGTCAATGACTACGTAGCTTCCCTCCTTGAGTGAGCCAGCTTCGACAGGCTTCACCTTTGATCTGTCTACGGGCATGGTCTCGACTGTGATTATGGTATGTTCTCTTAAGTTTTCTTTATTGAACCCGTGCAGTACTGTGCAGCTTCTCGTATTAGCAATACTTTAATGCTAGTGTTCTTGTCTCATCATTTGCTCATCATGTCTAGGTACAAGAGAACAAGTGTGAAGAAGCCCGTATATCTCCTGGACACCACTCTTCGAGAAGGTGAACAAACGCCCGGCGTCGCCTTCACGATAGAGCAGAAGCTCGAGATTGCTAGAAAGCTAGACGAGGCAGGCATAGACATGATAGAGGCAGGGCATCCAGCTGTCGCACCTGACGTTGAGAAGGCTGTACGTCTCATAGTTAAGGAAGGTCTACAGGCCGAGATTATTGGTCACTCTAGAGCAGTTAAGACAGACATAGAGAAAGCAGCAGAGTGTGAAGTTGATAGAATAGCCATCTTCTACGGTGTGAGTGACATACACCTGAAGTACAAGCACAAGGTCTCGCGCGAGGAAGCACTGCAGATAATTGCAGAGCACATAGAGTTTGCAAAATCACACGGCGTGAAGGTAAGATTCACAGCAGAGGACGCATCTAGGACAGACATAGACTTCCTAATACAGGTCGTCAAGACCGCGCACGAGGCAGGTGCTGACCGTGTTAGTCTAGCAGATACCGTAGGCATACTCACACCATTCAGAGCAAAGATGCTGTTCGAGACCGTGAAGAAGGCTGTGCCAACAGTCGAGCTTGATGTGCATGCACATAATGACCTTGGCATGGCTGTTGCTAACTCTCTAGCAGCATTTGAGGGAGGGGCAACTGCGATACACGTCACCATAAATGGCATAGGAGAGAGATGTGGCATAGCTAGTCTTCAGGAAGTCGCTGTTGCACTTAAGGTACACTACAACATAGATACTGTAGATCTACGAAAACTTCCTGAATTATCGAAACTTGTCGAAAAATACACAGGAATAGTCTTGCCACCTCACGCACCAGTTGTTGGAGATAACGCCTTTGTCCACAAAGCTGGCGTCCATGTTGCTGGTGTTCTAGCAAATCCACAGACCTATGAGCCATACCCACCTGAGCTTGTGGGCAGAACAAGAGACTGGGTCATAGACAAGTACACAGGCAAGAAAGCTGTGAAAGCGAGACTAGAGAAACTAGGTGTCCAAGTCACAGATCAGGAACTAGAGCTAATTGTCAGGAAAATCAAGGAGAGAACAAGTGTAAGACACTGGAGAGACGAAGACTTGCTAGAGCTTGTGGAAGAAGTAACAGGGAGAAGAGTAATGCTAAGACCACCAGAGAAACTTGAGGCACTCGTATGGATAAAGTGTGAATCTAACATCTACACTACAGCAATTGCGAGAAGAATTGCAGCTATTCCAGGAGTAGTCGAGGTCATGGAAATAACAGGAGAGTATGATATTGTTGCAAGAGTCTCTGTACGAGATCAGGCAGAGCTAAACAATATTGTTGAGACAATTCGAGAAGTCAAGGGAGTACAATCAACACATACACAACTCGTACTTAAGAAGCTCGAGACTTGATAAGATTCTTCTCAATTAGTCTATTAAGAATTTCCTGAACCTCATTAAATGGTCTCTGAGTATTAACAATATAACCACCAAGCTCTCTAGCGAGTCTAAGATATTCACGTCTTGCAAGAATATAATACCAGATAGGGTGCTCACCTGCTCTTCGCTCATAGCTTATCAGTGGATTAACATCGAACACAACCAGGAGATGAGGACGAGGAGATAACTTATACACAATCTTCTCAAGGATCTTAGGATAGATGTAGCCAAGACATTTGAATCTTATGTAATAATCATAAAAATATCGATCACATATAACCCATCTACCACGCAGAATATTCCAGATAAGTCTCGTCCCAATGTAAATCCAATTATCTATAAGCTGAATAAGTGGACGAAGCATCGCACTTGGCCTCTTGAGACCTCTCCTGAACTCTTGTGTATACGTTATCTTCGATGTATAATCATATACTGGACTTTTAGTAAGCCTAGCCTTCAATAGTGAAAGAGCAGTCACTATAGGATGCTTGAAAAAATGATAGTAAACACAGTCTATGCCTCTCGATCTTAACCACTGTGCTGTAACTTTACTATGACTAGTCTTTCCAGACCCATCAATTCCCGTAAAGACTATTATTCTAGCATGTGCAACCTTTCTAATGTACTCATCGTTTAGGAGAATCGCAATAATATAAAATATAAGCGGCATAACAATATTACGAGCGGGAAGAACAGAAAGGGAACAGATAAATGTTCTAAGCGTATTAGCCTTATCATGTGTGATAGCATAAAACACGACAGGAATCATTATAGGAATAGCATATAGTACCTCTATAGGAATCTTAACAACATTGTATAAGAAGAGAGCATTTACACATATTAGACACGCAAATAACAATGTAAGAAATATCTTCATTTTCATTAGCTAGCCCATGCATAAAATTCGAAAGAACTTATAAGTATTAGGGATCGGGCCTCGGTTCTCGTTTTTTGTTTTTGTGGCGGGCCCGCCGGGATTTGAACCCGGGACCTACGGGTCTCTCCCCCGCGCCTACCCCCAAGCGGGTTAAAAGCCCGCCGCTCTAACCAGGCTGAGCTACGGGCCCGCTGGCTCCGCTGAGCCTCTATAATACTGAATTTTAAAGCCTTTCTCCTGGCCTCGGGTTAAAGTATGTTGTTTCAATGTTCATCTCCTGCTGTGTCCTATACAACATACTTTTTCTACCCTGAGCCTAGACTAATCATGTCATTCACTGGACGTGGAAGATCTAGAAGAGGAACAGGTAGAAGAACAGGAACAAGAGGGAGAGGAGCAATAAGAAGTCCCGTAAATGTTGGCGACATAATAGAGGTCGAGATCGTCGAATTATCGAGAAGAGGAGACGGAATCGCACGTGTGAGAGGATTCATAATATTTGTACCAAACACAAGACCTGGAGACAAGGTAAAGGTCCGCATAAAGAGAGTAGGAAGAACATACGCTGTTGCAGAAGTCGCAGAGGAAGGAGAGACAAGCAGCATCGAAGAACACACAGGTCTAGACGAAGGAGAGACCTACTAGCCAGAGTTGAAGAAACCTATTTAATAGAAAACACAAAACTAAAAAACAACCAACCCCTGAGACCCGGTGACACGGGCTCGGTGATGGGGTTGGGGGTATCTAATCCCCACATCTTTCTAACCTTCATAACTATGTATGATACGTGCCTTCTCATCTCGCACGGAGAGATAGCTATTTAATTCTCGGCATATCCATATTGCTTGGCCAAGGAGACTCCCGAGTAGGGGGTCTATGACTTGGCCGATCCCCTTTGCTCCCCCCAGTGCTTCTAGATTACCTGCATTATATTATCTAGAAGCTTGTACACATCCTGAAGCTTAGATAAGCATGAAATATCTAATATTTCTTTCAAAATCTCGTTCTTTACATAATTTATTAAACTCCTCTTATCAGCATCCCCGGTCTCAATAATTGATATACCTATAGTTGGCAAGTTTCTTACTTCCGGCGATACAGACTTAACTATTAGGAACGTTAGACAACATTTATTACTTGTGCATATTGTCGCTATTGTCTCTACATGCTTTCTAGTAATACTTGCCTCTAGGTTCATTACTATACACAGACGAAATCTTGTTCTCTGCGTCTGTCTTTCGAATATTAGAAATCTGAAAGTTGTCCCCTCTACGATTTGCACAGAGTCGTTAGTAAGTACGTAGCCTATTGTTGTTAGTAGATGATGAAGTCCTTCTGCTAAATCTTCACTGTATTTATCAAGTATTCTCAGTAGTCTTCTTATGTGTGTTTCTTCTAAGGCTGGTGCTGGTACTATTATTCTCATGTACTCGGGTTTTATTATACCAGCCTTGGGAAGGTACTGAGATATCTCTTGAATGTTTTGTGATACTATGTTTTTTCCAATGATGCTTGATGCAGCATCTACTTTGGAAATGTATGTTGATCCACTACATGTTCTGTCTATTGCAGGAATTTTTCCATATTTAATTTCTTGGAGAAATCTTCCTATTTTTACTCTAACATCTTCGGGAATTTTCTGCACCTCGTACGTTATTATGTTGTTGAAGTTTTTTAGTATGGAACTGTAGAATGTGCTCTCAGCATATTCTAGTAAGTGAATTCTGTACTTTGCTTGAAGTGCTTCTGGATGTCTTCTAAATAGTTCATTCACAAACTCGAGACCTGTCAAATATGCGCGTGCAGCAGCGCTGGGTCCAAGTAGCTCTCGTAGTGTAAGTTTTGTACCTGAGAGAATGTCTTCGAAGTCTATGATTCTCTCATAATTGCTCTTTCGCTCAAATCTAAGTACTAGCATTGCAACGTACGTGCCAAGGCACTTGACAGGGTCGTCTCGCGTGAAGTAGTCTCTCATCCACTCGATATTTAGCTGCATAGCTACTGTAGAGAATATTCTTTGTAATTGCTCAATCAGCATAACTCATGCTATGAAGATGCTTGAGCTGACCATTGGCACGCGTACTATTGTACTACCTGAGATTGAGTTATGCATAGAGTACCTAGCAAAGGAGCATGCTAGGTCTATACTTGTTGAGTTTCCAATTGGCTGGAAATGCGCAGCTTCGCAACTAGCCAAAGCTCTGAGAAATGCACTGAACGCAAAGATATTAGTGTCAGGTAAACCCTGCTGGGGTATATGTGACACGTGTATCCTTCAGGAAAATGTTGATGCTGTTCTTCACGTAGGCCATGTCCTCACTCCTAATCTCTTGAAGGTCTTCTCAAGTAATACAGACATAAGACTAGTGGACTACGACGAGCACTACAGCATATACTCAGTAAATAGTACTAGAACGCTCATAGCACAGTACGCCTACTACCTTCCCGAGCAGGAAGTTCTAAACAGTCTTCTCGAACAACTTAGAACTATCGTAGACAAGGACAACACTGTACTCGCGTATGCTCTGCCTTACCGATTGTACTGCGAAGAACTAGCACAACAACTTGGACTACCCTACAGCCTTGTCACAGGATGCTATCTTCCCCCACTGCATGCTGATAAGCTCGTAGTAGTATCATCAGGATATTTTCATGCACTAACACCACTTCTGCTAGGGTACAACAACGTCCTACTTCTAGATATTGATAGAACAAGGCTAATACCTAGTGAAGATGTTAAAAAAGAATTCACTAGAAGACTCACATTAAAAGTAAATGCACTAATGCGTGCAAAAGAAGGAAAAACAGCCTGCGTATTATTATCAACAAAGCCAGGACAGAAGAGAATAGACGACGCAGAAAAAGCACTAATGGAACTAGAAAATTCTGGAATATCAGCCGACATAGTGATAATTGATGATCTAACAGACGATATCTTGCAATCCCTTGCCTGTGACTTCGCAGTCTCCACAATGTGTCCAAGACTTGGCTTCGACGATCTTGATAGGTTTTCAAAACCAATAATAAACATTAGAGAACTACAGTACGTCCTACATAGCAAAATATCGGAACTAGACTATAGAAAAATAATGCACTAAGACTTCACAACATGTACAACACATAGTCCTGAACCAGGGACCGATACAGTAACAACTTCTCTAGCCTTTCCACTACTCTTAAATACGTTATATATTTTGTCAATCCACTTCCTTTTCTTACCAGCAAATACGGAGATAGTACCACCATTACGAACAATATCTAACAAGCGATTAAGCAAATGCTCAGCAAATAATCTAGGATTCGAGTCAGGACATGGACCTCCATCATGTATCACGTGATCAAAAACGAAATTTAAAATATATGCTAGCCTAACGCCATCGCATAACAATACTTTAACAGAAGACTTCCATAACACATCTTGGAATTCTGACACAGGGTTATCATACAGAGCTATTGCAAGCATGTAGGGATTTATATCACAGGTAATGTACAGACTTGGGTAAGCGTGTGAAAATACGCAATAAACCGTCCTGCCGAGTCCTGTGCCTATCTCAAATATTCGATAATTATCCTTAACAACATCACACCACGATATATAACGACCAACATGAATCATAGATTCAACATCAACAATATTATGTTCGTGAAAACCTAATCCTCCTGTTACATCTTCTATGAATTTAATCTTCTTTTCGAAATTCCAAGTTTTCACTTCTTCTACAAATATTCTACGTGCATAACTCCTAGTCAGAGAGTCAGCATCATCAATATTTCCACTTTTTACAAGTTCAAGTATTTTCAGAATGATTTTTGGGTATAGGAAGGATGCCCCGTTCATGAGGTCGTCAGCTGGTGCCCCGGCCGGGATTTGAACCCGGGACCTGCCGGTCTTCAGCCGGCCGCTCTCCCCGCTGAGCTACCGGGGCTATCTACTGTGAGGCACGGTATTGCTGATTTTTTAAACTTTTTCTCATCTTCTGCATATTTCTGCGAAGTTCCTGAAGATCTGTATTCCATTCTCAGTATGCTCCACCTCAGGATGGAACTGTACAGAATAGACTGGTCGTGATCTATGTTTCATTGCTTGTACACGCACAGTATCACTATGGGCTAGCACCTGAAAGTCAGGTGGTGGCACAGATACCTCCACGTTGTGACTCTCCCATGCGATGAAGCTCTTTCCCATTCCCTTCAGGATATCGTCCTCGTCGTCCACGTATATGACTACTTCTCCAAACTCGGGATTTGATCTACTCAGCTGTCCACCATACATGTAGGCAATTGTGTGATGGCCAAGACATATGCCCAATATGGGCTTCGTGTACTTCAACACATACTCTGGGACATGACCAAGCTTGTCCAAGTCTTCAGGTAGGTTCATCGATCCTCCGCTTATTACTATGCCATCGTACCTTCTCTCAATTTCCTCAACAGGTAGCGTAGGCTTAAACAGCTCTGCCCTGACCCCAATCTCGAGTAGTCTCCTATATATTAGATGATTGTACTGTCCCTCAAAATCTACTACACCTATCGTTAACACGTTACTCAGATTCGAGATACTTTAACAGCTTTCTCACTTTTCGCAATTCTCTCCTCACTAGCTTAAGCTTGAGCAGCGCCTTCTTGAGCTCAGGAAGCGTCACATTACGCATCTTCAACTCTGCAATAAGATCGAGAAGCTCCCTTTCCTGACGTTTCAAGAACTCGAGCTTAGTTCGGAGCCTTCTTCTCTCTCCATCTACGATAAGATCCTTAGTCTTCTTATCATCCTCAAGCTCTATCACACGCCCTAGCAGATGCTCCTCAACTAGCCTCAGCCTATAATCTTCCTCTTCCAGCAACTTCAGTACTTTCTCGTAGTCTACTCCTCCAAGGTACTTACCGTACTTTCTTATGAACTCAAAAAACTCGGACATCACCATTACCAGGCAGATATTCCTAGCCTCTCGAGCACTCTCTGACCAACGTAGTACTCCTCGACACTCTCCGCATCTTCCTCAACAATCTCTGCCTCATTCTCTACCACGCTCTCGAGATGCGTATCCTCGACCTTCACGACATCTCTACTTATTCTCGTGTACCTGTCTCGCAGCATCTCCTCACTATACGCAACTTCCAGCGGGAGCTTCGCAGCTACACTCTCTAGCTCCTCTATGTCCTCTACCTTGCTTATCCTGTCTATTACCTGCTCTTGTCCTTCACGTAGCTCATGCTCTATCAGCGCCAACACGTTCGCGAGTGGCCTCTCCAGCGTCTTCTCCTCTAGTGGCCTCTGTAACAGCAGTGTCGCTCTCTCGTTTCTCACGTACTTACTCGAGTCTGAAAGCTAAATAGGGGCGGTGTTTACTAACGTATACGTATTCTAGACCGAAAGTTTTCTCGTCCTAGGTCCCGCCTGTCCCAGTGCTAGACGTGGATGGTCTGAAACCACCGTTGAACTTCTGCTCGAGGAACTTCCTGAACAGCTCGGTCTTGCCCAGATGTTTGAGATCCTCGTCGTTTATAGAATCGACAAATTCCTGAAACTCGCGCCATAACATCTCATGCGCACGGTCGAACCTGCTCTTGAGCCTGATATGTTTTAGAAGTGCTGTTGAGTTAGTGTAGGATTTTCCACATACAGGACAACGTACCATAGTCCGGGAGTATTTTCGGCAAGTAGGATTTTTAACAATAGCCTACAAAGCTTGCGCAAAGCGATGAAAACTATGTTTAAAAGTTTTTGAAATACCAGTATAGAGTTCGCTAAGTGAAGTCTCATGTCAGCATCCGCACAACAAGTACAGCAGCAGGTGGACTACAGACCACCAATCGTAGTAGTCGTAGGTCACGTAGACGTAGGCAAGACTCTGCTCCTCGACAAGATACGTGGAACAGCAGTAGCCTACAGAGAGCCAGGAATGATCACGCAGCACATTGGTCTATCATTCATACCATGGCCAGCAGTTGAGAAGTTCACTGCTAGACTACTTGACCGATTCAAGCTGCGTGGCAAGATCTGGATCAAGGGCTTCCTGATGGTGGACACGCCAGGCCACGCCGCGTTCTCTAACTTGAGAAAGCGTGGTGGATCAGTCGCGGACATCGCAATACTTGTAATTGACGTGATGAAGGGCTTCGAGGAGCAGACTTACGAGTGTATAACACTCATACAGTCGAGAGGCATACCTTTCGTAGTTGCACTAAACAAGATAGATAGAATATACGGCTGGAAGCCTAATCCAAACGCGCCATTCATCGAGACGATAGAGAAGCAGGACGAGATGGTTCAGGCAAGACTCGAGGAGCTCATGGGAAGAGTGATAGACGAGTTCCTGAAGCTTGGAATAGAGGCCGACAGATATGACAGGATAACAGACTGGACAAGACAGGTACCGATAGTGCCAACAAGCGCTGTGACAGGTGAGGGAATACCTGATCTACTGGTAGTACTTGCTGGTCTAACACAGAGGTTCACTAAGGAGAAGCTCAAGGTCACCTACGGTCCAGGAAAAGGCGTCATAATGGAAGTCAAGGAAGAGAAGGGCTGGGGCACGACAATAGACGTAGTGCTGTACGATGGCGTGATCAGGAAAGGAGACACGATCGTCACGATGGGCCTCAACGGTCCAATAGTGACCAAGGTCAAGATGCTAGTCATGCCAAAGCCTCTCGACGAGATGAGAGATCCTGAGGACAGGTACATGTTCATGCAGGAAGTTCGAGCAGCAGCTGGAGTGAAGATCGTTGCTGAAGGTCTAGAACAAGCACTGCCTGGTGCGCCAGTCTTTGTTGTGCCTGACGAGTCTAAGATCGATGAGTACGTGAAGCTTGTCAGAGAAGAAGTTGAGGAAGTAAAGATTGAGACAGATAGAGAAGGCGTCATAGCGAAAGCGGATACTCTTGGCACGCTTGAGGCAATGTTGCTCTATCTGAAGAGTCAGGGAATCCCCGTCAGGAAAGCTGACATTGGCCCAGTCTCGAGGAGAGACGTCATAGAGGCCTCCATTGTTAGGAAGAAGAACCCACTCTACGGAGTTATTCTAGCATTCAACGTGAAGGTTCCACATGATGTTGAGGTCGAGGCACAGCATCATGACGTGAAGATATTCCGAAGCGAGATCTTGTACAGACTTGTCGAGGACTTCCTGAAGTGGTACAGAGAGGAGAAGCAGAAGCTCATAGAGCGTGAGCTTGACAAGCTCATTAGACCAGGAAAGATCAGGATATTGCCAGGATGTGTGTTCAGGAGAAGTGACCCAGCGATAGTTGGTGTGAGAGTGCTTGAAGGTGTGATAAAGCCAGGTTATCCACTTGTGAGACCTGATGGAAGAGAGATTGGGAGAATAATGCAGATTCAGGATAAGGGTAAGCCAATACCAATGGCGAGAAAAGGTATGGAAGTAGCAATATCGATAAGTGGTCGTGTCATTGTTGGACGACATATAAAGGAGGGAGATGAGCTCTACGTAAATGTTCCTGATGAACATGCTGCAAAGCTACTGACCGAGTTCAGGCAGTACCTATCAGAGGACGAGATAGAGCTGCTTAAGGAGTTTCTGAAACTTAAGAGAAAGTGGAGAGAAGCACAGGAATCAGAGTAACGTAGAGCAAGACGTGAGGAAGATTGAGCTAATAGCTCTGGAGAAGATTCCTGATATAGTTCCAGGAGCGGACTTAGGAGAAGTCATTGTGAATGCATGTAAGATGGAGGGAGTGCAGTTACAGGATGGTGATGTTGTAGTGATATCGAGCAAGATTGTGTCAAAGGCCGAGGGACGTATAGTGGATTTGGAAAGTGTTAAACCAAGTGAGAAGGCTCGAGAATTAGCAAAGATCACGGAGCTTGATGAGAGAGTTGTCGAGCTCATACTTAGGGAAGGCGAGGTTCTGAAGACTAAGAAGGGTCTCATTATAACACTTGTTAGATCTGTTGTCTGTGGTAATTCAGGTATAGACTTCTCGAATGTTGATGGTTCAGGGAGAAGAGTATGCCTTCTTCCCGAGGATCCTGATGAGTCTGCGCGAAGAATTAGGGAAAGAATAAGGGAACTGACGGGTAGAGATGTTGCTGTTCTGATAGTAGATACTTGTGGAAGACCATTCAGGAGAGGAGTTGTTAACTTTGTTATTGGTCTATCAGGAATGAACCCATTCAGAAGTTACGTAGGGAAGAGAGATAGGTATGGCTACACTATGAGTAAGACCGTTGTCTGCATTGCTGATGAGATAGCGGCAGCAGCAGAGCTAGTCATGGGACAGGGAGATGAAGGTAGGCCAGTAGTAATTGTGCGAGGAGTAGAGTACGAGAAGTGCGAGACCTGTACTTCTCGTGATATACTTATGCCAAAAGATGAGTGGCTCTTTAGGTAAATCAGCACCGGGATAAGTCATCAGCTATCAGTAAGAAGGGCGCGCTCATCACTGTGTGAAGTATGGCATCTCGATTCTACTTATCCGAAGGGCGAAAAATAAAGATAGTTTACGTGAAGGAGCCTACGCAGCTCACGCATCTAGTAGTGGCTATTGATAAGGATGATAAGAAGATTGTTGCAACATTTATAACAGATGGGGAGGTAAGTACACAAGGATGCAAAGATACTGGAAATGTAACTCACGAGGTTTTACAAGTTAGAAACTTTGGGTACATAATAATAATAGACCACTGGCTAGAAGGGCCAATCATTGTAACAACATCACAAGATGCATACAAGAACTTTATTCAAGCATTTACATGTCTAGGCTATAGAATTGATAAAGAAAAGAAGGGAGTAGATTACGAATATGTAATACTAACTAGAGATTAGACGAAGTTCCTCTACTACACGTAGAACCTCGCGAGCACTCTTGAGCGTTGGAACACCTTCAGGAACTTCACCTGTCTTAACTATTCTAATGAATGTCCTATCTTCCTTCTTCAGAGGCTCCTCACCCTTCAATTTTTCTATAACATAAGTCCCATCGCCTCTCTTAGTATACACAGTCAAGGCATCAGTATCTCCTCTAACAAACATCTCATCACCAATAAGTTCAATTTCCCTAACCTTTGCTAGAGAAAGACCGTCAACATGTATATGACATAGTGCACTATTAGCTTCGAGAACTGCTATAACAACATCATCCTCGTAAAGTCTCTTAACAAATCCTGACTTGACTTGCACATGCATTGTATCAGTAATATACATGCATAGGTCAATATCGTGAACAGCAAGATCCAGAAGAATGCTATACTTACGCATATGTTGAGGTCTTCTCGATAATCTACGAGAAACAACATAGAAAACCTTAGTCTTAGAGTAGATCTCTCTTAACCTCTCTGCAACAGGATTAAATCTCATTATATAGCCAGGCATAGCAAAAACGCCCTTAGATTCTGATACTCTTATAAGATCATCAAGTTCTCTAACACTTGTAGCGACAGGCTTCTCAATTAAAACATGCACACCAGCAGATAAAAGTTCACGAGATACACTATAGAGATATTCTATTGGAACAGCTACAACAGCAGCATCAACAAGCTTAGAAAACTCATCAACACTACTAACAACATGTGGAATACGAAACTCTGAGGCTATTTCACGAGCACGCTCAACATTCACATCACACACAGCACACAACTCAACAAGACCCTCAACCTCAAGTTCCTTAAGAACACGAACATGATTTCTACCCCATCTTCCAACACCAACAACCCCAACCCTAACTCTTGTCACGTATCACATCCCCACAATCTAAGATACTTAGGATTCTCGGTCAGAAAGCAAACAGGACTCATAAAGCAGGAGCGAGATTGCAGACATGTAGGGACAGGTATGCAAGGATATTATAATTAACTTTTATCGGACACATATTGTGGTTAACATATGAGCTTTGGAATAAAATTATGTGATATAGGTTGGTATTCTTGAACTGTGTTACGGTGTAAGAAGTCCTGAAGAGTTTTGGCGCCGGGGGTGGGATTTGAACCCACGCCCCCTGTACGGGGACGGGATCTCAAGTCCCGCGCCTTGGGCCAGGCTCGGCCACCCCGGCTTAGCTTCGCGTTTTTGAGTTTTGCGGGTCTTTTTATGTTTTTCTTATCGCATTAAGGCTCTGTGTATTAGCATTAGTGTTGAAGCTCTTGATACTAGCATTGTCTGTAGTTGTTCTGCTCCGTCTGAGGCGTACCTATATGCTAAATATAGTGCTAACATCAGTATATAATACGTGAGCCACACTAGGTAGTATACTAGTTCTCTAATTTGCTCATAGTTACTTTTCCACCATCTCATCTCTGTACACTCATCTATCTCTAGACTTAGCACATCTATTGAACTGAGAGCACGCACATTTCTAGCACACTCGATTTCAAGCTCCTTTAACTTATTTAGTAGTTCTTCGAATTTCCTATCTTTTACTATGTTTTCAAATGTTGCCAGGAGTCTAGTTACTGACTCGACAATTTTGTTAAACTCGTCTAATATCTTATCAACAAGCCTATGAAGATTCCTGTTCTTCTGTTCATGTTCTCTGTATTTGCTAATTAGTTCGTGCATTGCTCTGAATAATCCATCTACCGACTTCTCGACTTTTATATCAAATTTTCTGAGTATGAAATCTAGGTTATTTAGTATGTTCTCTATACAGAATTGGTAGTCTTTTAGTGCTTTAGTAGCCATCGCTTCTCAATAATTAGCGAGAACTTATAGTAATAACTTCTCGACAAGCTTCAGGTAGACCTTTGTTACCGTTAGTACATCTCTTATACTTACATACTCATCTGCCTGATGCGCACACGACACATCTCCAGGACCATAAGTCACTGCTTGACAACCCTTGACCTGGTAGTATCTTGTGTCTAATCCGCCTGTGCATACTACCTTTCTAACATTCTGAATACATGTCACTTCCCTGATGGCGTTCTCGAGCTTCTTCACAATATCGGCGTCAGGACTTGTAACTGCGGGTGGAGATTTCTGAAGTATCTTAACGTTTATTGTTATGTTCATCGAGGATGCTCTAGAGTAGAGATAGTCTACGAGCTCCTTCTCTACCTGATCAACATTCTCCTCCGGGATTACTCTCCTATCTATAGAGAAGGCGAAGACTCCAGGCACTACATTTACCTTGCCTGCACTTCTGACATCACCTCCAAACGTTATTGTTGCCCTATTTCCACCCTCAATATCATACTCGTACGAGCTTACTCTCTCCTCGGTCTTTCTCTTGAGCTCGTCAATTATTGCAGCAGCAAACTTCACACCTAGCTCAAATGCATTTACTCCAAGCCATGGCGTAGCTGCATGTGCTTGCTTTCCAAGGACTTCCACCATTAGCCATACAAGACCTTTGTTTCCAATCACAATCTTGTCAAGACCTGTTGGCTCTGCAACTACGACGTAGTCTGGACGTATGTTCATCACATTCACGAGGTAGCCAGTACCTGTTGCCCCACCAATCTCCTCATCAGGAACAAGAGCAATCTCGACCGTGCCATTCAGCTTATTCTCAATCTTTGTCAATAACTTAAGTGCCAGAAGTATGGATACTATGCCACCCTTCATGTCGCAGGCTCCTCTCCCATACACCTTATCGTCGATGACCTTGGGGTCAAAGGGCTTGCACACAGTCCATCCTGTTCCTGCAGGAACAACATCGTAGTGACCATTGAAGTGTAGCGTAGGTCCTTTTCCTGTCCCTATTTTTGCAATGAGGATAAAGCGAAGAAAATCAACATACTCAGGAATGTGCTGTATCACATAGTCACGAGGTACCTGAACGATCTCGCATCTTATACCCCAGGACGATAGTAGTTCAGCAACTTTTCTACAGAACTCGTGATAGCGATCACCTGGTGGATTAACTGTTGGTATTCTTATGAGATCACAAAGTATGCTAGCTGCCTCATCACGCAGCTCATCTACTTTGTTAATGATTTCCTGTACTGACATGACTAAATGATGACTAGGCTCGGGTACTTATCGTCTCTGTCTCAGCAGTAGCTCAAGTGCCTTGACTGCGTAGTACTGCTCGTCAGTTATCGATATGTCAGGATTTGCCTCACTAACGATCCTGAACGCGTCCTCAGTACTGTACCCTCTATAGACTAAGAATGCTGCTAGGACAGTAGGAGTCCTACCCATACCCCCTACGCAGTGCACGTACGTCCTGATTCCTCGCCTATCATTCTCATCTAGAAGCATCGCGAGCTTCAGTAGACTATCCTCGTCAGGTGCATGACCATCCATTGTAGGACAGCGAACAAGCATGATCCCCAACTTTCTGAGCAGCTCAGTGACCTGTCTCTCACTTAGTCTA
>JAMOMD010000026.1 GCA_027068725.1 Thermoproteales archaeon
CGTCTGCAAGAAGCTTGAACTCCTCAAGCTTTCTCGGATGTATTACAGTGTCAACATACACCAATATTGCTGCCTTACGCTCCACCGTGCTGTATACATCTCAAATTCTCTATAAAACCAACGAGCTACTCCTCATCTTTTCTCCTAATTTCAACTATGTCACCAAGTGTCAGCTCCTCAGGAGGCGAGTGTGGCGGCTTAACAGGTAGCTCAGGAGCGCTCTCCTGTGCTGGAACAAGCAACTTCACACGCAGAATTTTCTCCAATTTTCTGGCAAGCTCGACATCAGGCATCAGCTGACCCTCCTCGATTCTCCTGATTATACTCTCCTTAACGCCTACAAGCCTTGCCAATAGCTCACGTGTGAGACCCATGCTTTCTCTCGCCTTCTTCACAATCTCTGCATAGTTCTCAACAATCTCAAACCTCTCTGGCCTTACCTGAATCTTGCTTGGCTGCTGCCTAGTAACAATCCTAAATGTCGTTGTTCTACCTCTCTCCTGAACTCTTATCGAGAACGGTTGAGGTGTCAAGAATCTGCTAGTATTCACTTCCTGTGGCTTCAGCGTCTTTATTCTCTTAGCAGTAGCATACTTTCTACTACACGTCTCGCACAGGATCAGTGTTGCACCATCAATCTCAACAATAACGGGCTCACTCTTTATTGGACTACCACAGATATCGCAATAGTACACCACTAGAATTCCCGTGCTTCACTACTCGCCTAAACTATATGAACTTTCTCCTATGAGACACTGCACATGAAGCTAAGTGAAAAATACTATGTAGAGCTAATCTACGGTAAGCTAGCCTATCTCTACGGAAGTGATGTTGCAAGAAAAGTTCTCGAAAATAGTAAAGAAGTTAAAATAACATTCAGCACAACAGGAAGACCAAGACATGTGTATGTCAATAACAAACTACTATTCACACTTAGAAACAGCGATGGCTATCTCTTACCAACACTAGAAGGTGCAAAATACATCAAGTACGAGGTTAGGGTTCGCGAAGATGCTGTACCATACGTAAGGCAGGGACGATCAGTCATTGCTAAGACTGTGACATATGTGACACCTGACGCTAGACCAGGCTACGAGGTCAAAGTAACATCACCTGACGGTGAGGTTCTTGCAGTAGGAAGACTACTACTATCACCAGAGGAGGTGAGGAACGTGCTAAGGGGGCCAGCCGTGAAAGTGCGTGATCACGTTGCTTCGAAGAATGGAAAAGACTAACTAGGCTGAGGCCTGGGTTGTCTGTGTTTTCTCGCTTGTCTGTGTCTGTGTTTCTGTCTTTGGTGGATACTCCTTGATATTACCAATTAGTACTAGAAGCGTTATCAGCTTCTCAAGCTCCTTATCTTCAGTAAGTGCCCTCTCAATAAGCTTCTCTGTTGCTGCTCTTCCCCAATAGCCTTCGATTACTAGTGCAATATTCTTCGACTTCATTCCTATCAGCATCGTGGGTGTTCCTCTAACTCCAAGATCTTTTCCAAACTTCTTACATGTCATAACAATATCGACCTCTTCCTTTGGAACGTTCGTATTCTTCAGTGACTCCACAAAGCTCTTGTCATCAGGATTTGAGTACACTTTTCTAATGACCTCTAGGAATGCGTCAGGATTGTTACGGTATATTCTCCTCAGTATGACGTGAGCATTCTCTGAGCCTCTATGTACAGGAAAGTCGAGGTAGTAGAGTGCTACTTTGCCTTCTCTCACTAGCGACATTATGTAGTCACCACACTCTCTGTGCATTCTTGCACATGCTGGACAGTCAACATCGAAGAATATTCCTAGCACAACGTTGCACCTCTCGTCATCTCCATACCTGAGACCTAGCTCACGCATCTTCTCAAGAACTTTCGAGAAGTTAGTGACTATGTATAGATCCATTGTCAGTCTCTTAGAACCATTCCATGACTTTATATCGGTTTTTCCCGCTCTCACAGAGGTGTTTAAATACTCGCCTAGACGACTCTCGCCTCAATGGCTACCTCATCAATGCAGTCAACAGCAGGAAGGACAATAACACTCTATGGAACAGAGGTGCCGAGATGCACGTCCTGTAATAGGCCAATAGCACCTGACGAGAGAGGAGTCCGCTTCATCTGTCCAAACTGTGGAAAGGCAGAGATCTGGAGATGTGAGAAGTGTAGAAAGCTTGGAACGCCCTGGAAGTGCCCTGTCTGCGGTTTCGAGGGTCCCTAGGTTGAAGTAAACATTTAAAATGTGGCACGTGCGCGGTTGAGCAATGGCCGAAGTCTGCCTCATATATCGAGTAACTCCAAACGACCCAAACGTGAACTATGAGGAGCTTAAGCAGCGAATAAAGTCTGCACTAGAGCCCAAGTACAAGGTTGACAAGATTGAGGAGGAAGAGATAGGTTTCGGAATAAAGGCACTCAGAATATACATCAGGATGCCTGAGGCATCAGAGGAGCACTCGAGCGACGAGATTGAAAACATCCTGAACAGTGTAGAAGGTGTTGGAGGAGTTGAGCTAGAGTACTTCACGAGACTGGGCTTCTAATTATTCAGGAAATTCTGTTCAGCCCCTCTGCAACAAACAAACGTTTTAAATAATGGGGCAAGTCTCTACAAAACACCGAAGGTGAGTTCTCGTGTCGTTACCTGCAGCCACTGATCGCGATGAATGGATTGAGCTTAGGGTTGTAGAGGCCAAACAGAGAGACGCCAACAAGCCAATAGTGAGAATTGACCCACAGGTAATGAAGGAGTACGGCATTGAGCCGGGAATGGTAGTTGAGATTGTTGGAAGGAGAAGAACAGCTGCAAAGGTGTGGTATGGACTTCCTGAAGATGAGGGCAAGAGAATAATCAGGATGAATAGCATAATGAGAAAGAACGCTGATGTAAGTGTAAACGAGAAAGTTAGAATAAGAAAGGTTGAGCCAAAGCCTGCACAGCTTGTCAAGCTTGCTCCAGTGTCGATGACTCTTGCAGTCGATCAGAACTTCACTCAGTACATCAAGCAGAGACTGAGAGATTATGTCCTATGCGAGGGCGATCTTGTGCAGCTCACGGTTCTAGGTCAGCCGCTGACATTCCAGGTTGTTCAGATTAAGCCAAGTAACGTGGTTGCAATTATCACAGAAGAGACGAATTTAGTAGTATACGAGAGACCAATTGAGAACATCAAGATTCCACGTGTTACTTGGGAGGATATTGGTGATTTGGAGGAGGCTAAGCAGAAGATTCGTGAGCTTGTTGAATTACCACTGAGACATCCTGAAATATTCAAACACCTAGGAATAGAGCCACAA
>JAMOMD010000027.1 GCA_027068725.1 Thermoproteales archaeon
GATACCCCTGGTTCTAGAGGAGGAAGGTCTCGGAGACTATCTTGTGAAGAGAATGAAGCTAGAGACCAGGAAGCCGGATTACGGAGAGTGGTGTAAGTTTGTTGAGGCACTAACAAGTCCACGAGATAGTGTCAGAGTTGGTCTCTGTGGAAAGTACGTGAAGTTGAAGGACTCGTACCTCAGCATTCTTGAGGCACTAAACCACGCTGGAGCCTATCTACGAGTAAAACCTGAGATAGTGTGGATTGATGCTGAGGAAGTTGAGAAGCATGGACTTAACGAGGATCTCCTCAAGAGCGTGGACTGCGTCATTGTACTTCCAGGATTTGGAACTCGTGGAGCAGAGGGCAAGATCAAGGTCATCGAGTACGTCAGGAAGAACGACATACCATTCCTAGGAATCTGCTTTGGAATGCAGCTAGCAGTTGTTGAATTTGCTAGAAACGTGCTTGGCCTAAAGGATGCTAACAGCACAGAAATTGACCCTAACACACCACATCCTGTCATTGATCTTGCACCAGAACAGAGGAGAATTGACAAGCTTGGTGGAACAATGATGCTTGGCAGTAAGCCAGTGAAGATACGTGAAGGAACTCTAGCACACAAACTGTATGGCAGGGACCTAGTCTATGAGAGGCATAGACACAGGTACATAGTAAACGAGAAGTACATACCTGAACTCGAGAAGGCTGGCCTAGTTGTGTCTGGCATGAGAGCAGACGTGCCTTACACCATCGTCGAGATAATTGAGTTGAAAGGACATAGGTTCTTCATTGGAACACAGTTCCACCCAGAATTCACGAGTAGACCACTGAGACCACAGCCACTCTTCGTAGGTCTCCTGAAGGCCGCACTAGAGTATAAATACGAGTGTAGGAAACGATAATGCAAGTGATGACGCAGTTCGCAAATGACGGATGATTAAGCCCTCGAATGCTGACTACCGTACTACCCTATCTCAATAATATCCTCCTCACTTCTCCCTCCTCTACCCCTTCTTCTACTGCTACTTCTCTTCAGGGACTTCCTAATCAGGGACAGGCTAACTGCCAGAACAGTAATCAGACTTGCAACTGCTAGAAACTCAACAAATCTCTGACTAAGTACAAGAAAACTCACTGTCTTTACCCTAGTCCCTGGAGCAAAATCTACGATGTAACTAATCTTACCATAGCCAAGATCGATACTTACTGTGTGGACTCCGCAAGGCACAGTACATACTGTTCCTGTCGTGCAATGTAGATGATTGTCAATTATTATGCCTGTATGTAATTCGCCAAAATAGTCACGTACATCAAATATGACTGGTCTAGCACATGCATATATTATGATCTTACCATCACTCAACTGTACTCCAACTGGAATAGTCTCATGACTAGTCTCTACATAGGCTGCAACATTTCCAACATTGCAAGTGACTGGAACTATAATATGTGTTCCATTTCTCACAAAAATCTTAGTCTTACAAATTCTTAACATTACCCTACATGAATTCTCCACACAAACTCCGCCATACCTTACTCTAGCTTCTAGCAAAGTGATAGGAAGCTCTATTTTTGAACCTTCTTGAATATACACAGGACCTACACGCATAGTCCTATTACCTATCTTGTACACTATCCTATACTCTCCAGCTACTAGACAAGCTCTCTCACTTGCATGAACAGTCATTGGTCCAATCAAGGTCAGCTTAATCGATTCTAAATCATTCACTGTGAGGGTCTTTCCTTGAGAATCTACGAACTTTATATCACTAATAGATATGAGAGGTAGTTTTGGCAACGTTACTGTGTTCGATATTGCTGAATCTATTACGTACTTTGCAAATATTAGAGAACCAACTGACACATATATTGAGTCTCCAGGTCTTGCAATAACACTGTAACCACAGTATGTTCTGTTACACACGTACACGTTTGAGCATGTTTTAAATGTCTGCTCCGGAAGTTTAACTATTATTTTCGTAATGTTATTCTGGCATTTTTCGGGGATTGCATAGTATGCCCATATGCGGACTTCTGCTGTTCCTTCAATTCTTATGTGTATATTCTTGTTAAATGTTGTGAAACAGAGTGCGAATAGTGTAAATACTTGACTACTGTTTACTGTTGTCATGTATCCTCGGTAGGTTATTAATGTGAAATTGTCTGGATTTACTACGACTCTTATTGGTGCGACAGATAGAACGCATATTCTGTAGGCTATGAGTGTCGCAATTTCGTGACCTATCAGCATCACTTCAGGATACTGGCTGGGAGTTACGTTCAGTACCTCATTATTGACTATGTATGTCCTGTACATTCCGAGAATAGGCGAGTAGCAGCGTGGTGCAGATACTTTCCCAATCTCTATGCGTAGACAAGCAACGTTGGGTCTGATCCTGAGTGTTGCCGTTCTTAGATTGTACAGCTTAGCTACTGGCTCGGCAGTGCTTCCATTAGCAAGTACCTCAAGCACTTTCTCAATACCGTAGCTCGAGCCAGGAGGCAACATTATGGTCACTGAGCCGCTCGGCAAGTTGCATAGTGTCACCCATGTGCTCGATGTGTTGAGTGGCAGTGCTATAGTCTCAACATGCTGTCCCTTAGCTGTGATGATCTTGAGCTGTGTCAGGACGTAGATCTGGGACTGAGCATGTGCTGTAGCAAGTGTTGTGCATAATATGGCTACGATAAGTGTTACAATTATCAATTTTGAAGATAGTTTCATCATCGTTTACTCGGTTGACCCTTCAGGAATTTGATATAATAGAGTAACTCTTAAAATGTTCAAATACCCGTCTACAGGACTAAGGTAAGGTAATGACTAGAAGACACTGGATTGAGCTTCTAGCTGAGAAGATTGCTCACAGATGCTTCGCCAAGGGCAAGAACACGTGTGTCATAAATGGTGGACTTAGTGTATCTGGTCTACAGCACGTTGGTAGACTCCGTGGCGAGGTTGTGATGAATGACGTTCTTGCACAGATACTCGAGAAGGAGTATGGTCTCAAAGTGAGGCAGTACCTGACCTTATACACTGTCGATCCTTGGAAAGGCAAGGAGAGGCAGCTCGCGGAGTTCAGGAATCCTGAAGAGGCTAAGAAGTACGTTGACTGGCCTCTAGAGAAGGTTCCAGATCCCTACGGATGTCATAGGTCATGGGTTGAGCACTACTGGGAGGACTTCGGCAACTACCTGAAGGACTTTGCACATGACATCACTGTAGTGACGACAGGCGACATGTACAGGAATAACCAGAGGATGAGAGAGTTCATCAGGATGACCATGGAGAAGAGGCTCGAGGTAATCAAGACACTGAACAAGTACAGAGGCAGGAATCCCTATCCTGACACCTACATACCCTTCGAGCCAAGATGTGAGGCCTGTGGAAGAATAGGCAAGGCCAAAGTTCTCGAGCTCGATCTTGACAAGGACAGAGTCGTCTACAAGTGCGAGTGTGGTCATGAGGGAGTCTGCACTATTGGTGATGGAAAGCTCCCATGGAGACTTGAGTGGGTCGCGGTGTGGTATGTGCTAGATGTTGACTTTGAGCCATTTGGAAAAGATCATGCAACACCAGGAGGATCAAGAGACTCAGCTAACGATCTGGCACGTACAGTGTATGGAATTGAGCCACCACTAGGAGAATGGTACGAGTGGGTAGGCTACTACAAAGGAGGCAGAGATGTGGGCGACATGGGAAGCAGCGATTTCATAGGCTTCACACCACGTGAGTGGCTCGAGGTTGCTGAGCCAGAGGTCCTCCGTTACTACTACATATTCCACGAGCCTCACCGCAGGCTAGTACTAGGTCTCGAGAACGTGTACCAGTACGTTGACCAGTACGATAGAGCTGAGAGAATCTACTATGGACTAGAGGAGCCAAGCCCTGCAGAGCAGGAGTATGCTGACCTCATTAGGAAGAGCTACCGACTAGCACAGCTCAGAGAACCACCACCTGAGCCACCTTTCCAGCTACCATACCTACATGCCGTAGCTCTAGTCCAGACTTTGCCCGAGACGGAGAACGTGAACGAGCTTCTTGAGCATGCCATAAGGAGACTCAGGATGACGAAGATACTGAACAGAGAACTCGACGACTACTCAATGGAGAGACTCAAGTCAAGACTCATACGTGCGAGAAACTGGGTTAGAAAGTACGCACCTGAGCAGTACAGGATAAGACTCGTAGAGGACGTGCCAGAGGATGTCAAGAAGTTTGACGAGAAGG
>JAMOMD010000028.1 GCA_027068725.1 Thermoproteales archaeon
AGGCTACTGGAGTTGCCTAGAGATTTTTCTAAGTACAGCATTTGCAACAAACTTAGCTATTCTTATTGGCTCAGGTCTCTTTCCCTCACGAAGAAATCTCTTGACAATAGTCTTCAATATCCTAGGGTGAGGCTGTACTCCAACTGCACGTACGTAAATTTCTCCGCTTGGCAAGACTATCCTAACTGGCTCTGGAAGCTTTCTGAACTGCCTAATCTTCTGCTCAGCAACGTCTCTCGGAAAGATCTTTCTTATGGCACCTTCAACATCGCCAGTTATCTCCTCAAACGTAAGTGCTAGAACAGGAATACCACAGCTCTCGTGCACTTTCTCTAAATCAATTATGTTGTACCACGACACTATACAGCCATCAAGCAGAACAACATGAACATCCTGACGATCGAGCTCTCTAAGTATTCTACACACAGTATCTGTAGCATCGTCTCCACCAACAGTCGCAAAATCAATCACTACACCATCGACAAGTCCATCACTCCTGTAGACTACCGCACAGAATACTGATCGCGGAAACGAGAGAACAAAACTCTCAGCTATACCAACAGCACGTATTGCTCGCTTGCCTAGAATACTCTCAATACGCATTTGCTCAAGTGCACACACGACGACGAATATGATAAAAACTTTAATCCTGTGCACAGACCACTAGACCATGCCAAAAGCTAGTCCAAAGTTTCTTGAGAAGGTTATAAAGAACTTGAATAAACTCGTAAAAGATCTCGAATCTGGAAAATATGCAAAATACGGATTCAAAAACCCTGAAGAAGCACGCGCATACGCTGAGTACCTAAGAGAGAAGATAGAACAGTTCAAAAGAGCGCTAGAGCGAGCTCGCTCAAAGTAACATAAAATAAAATACCAGACACTAAATACAAAACACTTTATTCTATCAAAATAATATACACACACTTCCTCTGATCTCAGTCAAAGTTTTACCATACCCTCTTCCGAAAGTTTCGTAAACAGAACACATATTAGACCTCGAACATTTCACAAACCGAAACAACACTACGCCTTAAGCATTCATAAAGTACCCAATTGGAGACACCATACGGTTCACCATCAAGTTCACAATTCACAAGCGTGTTACTTAAAAATGAACCAAGGCACGCGAACAGCCGAGGCCTATGCCCAATAGAAACAACTCAAAGATCCTCAACGCAAAGACAATCCTAACAGCACTAGTACTAACAATCCTAACAGTAACCCTAGCAACAGCAGCACTAGTCCACGCAACAACATTCACCATAAGCCTAAACGTAACAGGAATGAGACCAACAAGTGCAACAGAGCTACAGAACTTAGGCATACCTGCGACGTTGGCAAACTTGCAGTGGAATAACTTCATTAGTAAATTCGTAGCACGCACACAGCTAGGCTACTTCACAGGCGGCAAGACGTTCACACTAATAATCACGAATGCCACAGACACCTACTACTACAACCCATCAACAGGCAAGATAGAGCTAGGACCACCAGTAACAATTGAGGCAACAGCAACAGCGAACAAGACAGGCGGACTAACATTCAAGATTGACGTATCAACAGATGTAGCAAAGCTCTGGGCATACTGGAAGATCATACTAGTAATGGAGGCATGGGGTCAGAAGTGGCTAGTACTAAACTACACAACAGCAATACCTGCACCACTAGCAACAGTGCTATATAACCTAACAAAGCTAAGCCAGGGCGCAAAGATACCAGTAATTAATTCAACAGTTTACATTGAGAAAGTACTGAAGGCAACAGGAACAAACAAGATACTTGCAAACGTAACAGGAGCAGTAACAGCAAACCTGACAGTAAAGGGCACAAACTTCAATGTAACAGTAACGGCACCAAACACAGTCACAATAGTGAACAGCGCAGGCACAGTTGTCTCAACATACACATTCGAGACGCTGGCAGTTGCAAACTTCACAGGAATTAAGCCATACAAGGCAGTAGCACTAAGACTACCATACCTACAGGCATTCGTACTAGCAATCGGCAGAATGACACCACAGGCAGCCGAACTAATGTCAGAAGACTCATGCAGCAACTACAGACTAACAGTAGAACTAGTACTACCAAGCGGCAAGGAGATCACAGTATACAAGAACCTAGCATACAACAGCACATGGTATGACATAGTCTCAGGTGTCGTACACTCAACAAAGGCATACTGTACATTCGGACCAATCTACTACATGACCGCACTATACGAGGGCCTGACAAAGGAGAAGATAACAGTCAGCACAGGAGTATACGTCTACGCTGAGGTCGCCAAGGTACAGTCAACCTACAGCGACCTATACTACAAGTTCCTAATATCAAGGAAGCTAGCAATTGGAGAGGTACCATCAGTCGTCATAATGACGGTAGTAGCAAAGCCATATGGCCTGAAGAACTATGGTGGCATTGCACTAACCACAAACTCAACATGGGCATATGACAACAAGTACAACGGCACAGTAGGAGTCGGTCTGTACACATATGCACTGAACACAACAAGCAACAAGACGCTAGAGTTCGTACCAGTACTACCTGCACCAATAGTCGAGATCTCAGTGAACCTACAGAAGATATACTCACTAATGAACCAGCAGCTACCAGTCTACGTCACTTCAAGACTAGGATACAGATGGGCAATAGTAACAACAGCAGGTGCAAAGCCTGTAGTAATATCACTACAGCAGAAGGCAACAGTCGTCGGCAACATGACAGAAACAGTATACATTAACGCAACATACTACGCGAAGATTGAGGGCGGTAAGGCAACATTCAAGCCATTCAAGGGCTACTACCTATACCTGTACTACAAGTCTGATGAAGTAGCATCACTGAACGTAACACTGCCAGTAAAGGACGCAATAGGCAACAAGACAGGTACAGTACTAATCAACACGACAATATATACAGCAATTGTACCAATAGTAATACACTTGAAGAAGCTAGAGCTACACAAGGTCTACGTAAACGAGAGCTCAACACCAGAAGTACCAACACCAATAACATCAAAGCTCGAGGTCGTAATCAGCAGATCGAGGAGTGCATCAACAGGATTCATGACATACGAGACATGTGGCGTGGTCATAAACGACTCGAAGACATATGCAGCACCAACAGAGACATACTACACGTATGGTCTAACAGTAAAGCCACTAGCAATCTACGTGACAGCAAGTGAGCCAGTAGTTGAGAAGGTGGTCAAGACAAACATTACAGCAACAGGAGTAATCAATGGCACAGCGACAGCTGTCGAGAGACCAGGAACAAACTTTGGAGTTTACTACTACAAGATCGATGTATACTACGTAGGAGCAAACGGCGCAAAGACTGAGGTAGGTGTAGGCGAGTTCGCTATAGGCTTCAAGTATGTTGAGACAACACCGACACTGCCGTTCTACATCAGGACAAGCGCTGGAGGATATATCGTACCAATAATCGACGTAGTAGCAGGATACAAGATAGCAAAGTCTGACTACATGAGCTATGTAGCACAGTTCTACGCAAACGGCACAACGCTGTCCTCAATGAACACGACAGTAAGATCGGTAGTGATCAAGTACGTCGGAGGAACAGCAGGTGAAGTAGAGCTAGTACCAATCAATGCATACGTAGCATATGTCGGCGTAGCAGTAACGCCAACAATCGTATACTTCGAGACAATGAGTGGTAGACTAATCAGCAGTGAGCTACCAACAGGCGTAAGTGCTCAGGTAAAGGTAATTGAACTATACAACGGCCAGAAGTACGTACTAGGAATAATCAGTGCAAGAAGTGTAGGACAGCTCGATGTTGTACTACCAGTCGAGTTCAACAAGAGCGGCATGCCAGTAGTAAAGACAAGCAAGGTCGCATACATGTTCGAGCTAGACTACGAGGGCTACAAGCTGTACGCAGTCAACAAGACAACAATGAAGCCACTAGTGCTCAATGTCACAGAGCTACTGCCAGTAAAGACCGTGTACATAACATTCCCACTAGTATCAGAGTATGCTAAGGTAGTACCTGACGAGGCAAAGGTAGGACTACCAGGCTTCGTAGTAGAAGTATACAGCGTCTACACAGGAAAGAAGATCTGGGAGGCAATAACAAACAGCAGTGGCCTAGCATACCTA
>JAMOMD010000029.1 GCA_027068725.1 Thermoproteales archaeon
CGTTCCATCACCTGCATTTATGACAGGATGTTCGGCGATCTCTGCTGCATACTTAGCAGCACCCTCAAGATAATGTCTGACAACTATAGCATCAGCATATATGTCAAGCATCCTGATTGTGTCAGCAAAGGTTTCACCCTTCGCTATTGATGTTGCCTCTTCGCTAGTGAATCCTATGACACGACCTCCGAGCCTTAGCATTGCTGTCTCAAAGCTCAGCCTCGTACGTGTACTAGGTTCAAAGAATGCAAGTGCAAGAATCTTATCTTCTAAAATATTAACTTTAGAATGAGCATACTTCTCGAACACTAGAGCAAGCGAGAACAGCTCCTCAAGATCCTGACGTGAGAAGTCCAGCATACTTATGACATCACGACCTAGCCACCGCCCCATCTGTGCCCCAGACATAGATCATTTTCCACATGGCAGATAAAAGTTGCGTACTCTCACTCAACTATAACAACATTCAGAGACTTCAGAACTTTCTCTATACTCTTATCATCAAGAGGATACTTTCTCCTAAGCTCCTCTATAAACGCTCTAGTAACAATATTCCTAACCTTACCCTCTGAGAGCACCTTCTTAGAATACTTCTGAATTTCATAATGCCACCTATATATGCGATCTCGCTTAGACTGCTGACTAACTATAGCATCCTTCAGCGTATAATTATCAAACAACACCATGAGGATTATATTAACAATCTTATTTATCCTATCGGGAACACCTATTATAGAGCCATCAAGTGCTATCCTGAATCTCGGAATATTTAGCTCCCAAAGTCTATGCAAATTGTAGAGCCTAAATGTGCCAAACTTATCAACTCTCTCCTTGTCTATTATACCTCCCAATATATAGACATTGTAAGATCTAACGTCAGCATCAGTTAACACATTATCTCCCTCTGGATCAAGTACCGCAATTCTCACATACTTATTAAACTTGAATAACTTCTTTATGAAATCTCTAAGACTCTCACTAGTTATCAAGATGTCGTACTTCATTCCTTTTGTGGCATTTTCAAAATATTTCATAAATTCACTATCTGCACTAGTTATTGCGAGTGAGTAATCATAGAGGTAGCTTCTAATAGTCTTTATAGTTAGCACAATCTGTTCGATAAGCTCGTTCTTCTCAATCTCAGTATGTTCGTGCCAAAATGATAAATCTATTATAAACAGCACCTTTTTCGATAAGTCATGTGCTTTCTCTCGTAATTTTTTCACAATACCTTCCGTGAAGTTTTCTCTACATCTATCAGAATGAGTATACCATAGTGCAAGTGTGCTATACTGTTCCTGTCCCTGACCATACATTAGTCTTATACCATGTTTCTCGTAAATTGTTGCACTGAGCCCTTCCTCACGACATAGCAGAACTTTGCCCGTGAGAAGTAGCACAGCAAGCCACTGCAAGTAGTCTACTTTCGAATCTCTAAGCTTAGATAGCGTAGTCTTATCTAGACGAATAGCGGTTAGTCCTGCCTCACGTAGTATATCTGCTAAGATTTCACTAAGCTTTCGCATAATTACTATATTAAAGCTGAGAGAGCTCGACTATTCAAGACTCTTCATGGCACTACTCGAGCTAGTACACCACCTTCAGGATATTGCTGAGAATGTTGTAGAGGCAACATCAATCTCAGCGTTTACTCTCGACCAGGTAAGAGACCTAGTCAAAACGTACACAGCAACACACGGTCGCTCAATAGTGATAACAGACTCTTTCACTGTAGACTCAGTACTCTCCACATTATGTGACTTGATCGTGAGAGGAGCAATCACAATATTTCTAATAGACGTTACTGGCAATCTTCCGCGAGCAATACTACATCACATACCGATAGTCGAGACATATGTACACGAGAAAGATAAGATGGTAGAACTCGTAAAGTACGCCCTAGAGCTAGGAGAAGCCTTAGAACAGATAACGCTTATACGAGTACCATATAGCATTATTAAAGAAGGGTTTGCAAAGTCTAAAGAGATTGAGAAGCTCATTAGAATAAAAGGAACTTTTTACAGAAATTGGAAATATGTAAATGCGTGGTTAGCAGGAGAAATAGTTACAAGATTAGCATTTAAGCAGGAAGCCGATAAGCTAAGAAAGCTTATAGTAGAAGAGAGCATAAGATTGTTAGAAAAACACGTTACAAATAGAGAAAACCCTACACTACTAGCTTTAGGATGGCTCGCTTACGAGAATGCTAAATCTCGAGGAGAGAATGTTCTAGGTCTGAGATTATATTCTATAGACTCGATTAATGACATTATTCTGAGAGCTAGAGAAGTGTTAAACATATGCGAACTGTATGTTAGCGACGAGATACTATACGAAAAATGTAAGAATACTATCCAGACAGTGCTTACTCAACCTACAGCTGATAGTATAGAGACATATGTCAGAGACTTTATGAGGTGTAGTGTGTCGAACACTGAGAGATCAATACTAGCTGCTGCGCTGAGAGTTGCGAGATCAATTCAAGGGCCTTCTATTGTTCTTAGTAATATTAGACTATTTAATATTGATAGTTTGTTTAAGATAAAAGGAAAGTACGATATACGCTCTGTATCGTTTTTTGCTTCAGATTTGTCTGAACTTGCTGATATGTACGTGTCAACGTGTAGTCCAGATGTTCTGAAAGTTCTTGAGGATAGACTTCCTGAAGATCATATTATGATTTGCGTACAGGATGATCCCTCTAAACTTAGTCTTGAGGATCTTCGTAAACTTAGTAATCTCTCTAGAAGTATAATTGTTACAAGGTATGATGAGGTCATGTTTGAGTTACTGAAGAAGCTAGGTATCTCTGTGACAGTCTTTGATATTGAGACACTGCAGCTGAGATATCTATCGGGTGAAGTGATGCGGAATATCAGGGTTGTGCTTGTTCCTATTCCAGTTAAGGCTAGAATTATTGTTAGGCTAGAGTATTGTGATGGATGTGGTGAGTGCTCTCGCGCTAAGTGTGAACATGTGACACTAGCAGAGGGGAAAGTGAAAATCTCTAGCGAAATCTGCAGCAACTGTTGTGCCTGTGTTTTACTTTGTACGCGAGGTGCCTTAGCTATTGAAGAAGTTCTTTAACAAGTTCAGGATCGAGTCCAAGATCGTGCATCAGGACCTCTGCCTCATATTCAGCAAGTCTTGCAGGCACGACTACTGTATGTGGAGGATCGCCAAGTCCACTAGCCTTATCAGCATCACGAAGTCGCATTATGCATACACGCTGGTCAGGATATCCTAAACGAGCTACTCCAATTATTACCCTATCTTCTACAAACACGCCCTCTCTTCTCCTCTTCTCAAGTTCTCTTAGAATTTCCACAGCCTCTAGAACAGTCATGAATCCACCATCGTCTCTAATATCGAGCAATAGTATAGTATGGAGATTTCTTGCAAGATTATCCTTAGTCACATCGTAGGGTCTCTCAGAGTATACTCCCATCCTAGGATACGTAACTGTAGCTACAGGTCCAAAACGGTAAGGGCTCAGGCCTAGAAAGCTAATTACCGAGTTCAGGATGGATACGCCATGTATAATCACGACCTCGTGACCCTTCTTCCTGACAAGCACCCTGATATACGAGTGTGTTGTCGCAATCATTGGATCTCCAGGCACTAGAAGAGCAACATCTTGACCAGAGTCAAGTCTCTTAAGAATTTTTATACAATTATCTTCCTCAATATCTTTACGTGTAAGAATCTCAAGTGCTTTTTCACCAACATGTTCGTATAGTACTTTCTTGAGCTCATCTATTGGAAGAGCCGATGTGTAGCACTCCAGGAATATGTGAGACACCTTTCTCAGAACTTCGATTGCTCTAACCGTGAGATAGTCAGGAAATATGCCGATACCTATAATGTACAGTCGTGCCACAGGTACTGTGTGAACATTCTCCACTTAATAATAGCGGAGAGCGCACTAGAAGTCATATCAGTAAAAGGAAGACTTGAGGTACTTGACCGCTCGAAACATCATAACTTACTTAGACGAATGGAAAAGTCACACAAGAGAGGTCGACCTGACATAGTTTATCTTACCCTTCAAGTGACCCAGTACAGTCCAATAAATGCGCGAGGCTTATTAAGAACGTACATT
>JAMOMD010000030.1 GCA_027068725.1 Thermoproteales archaeon
GGCTGTTGTGTTTTGTGCAAGTTTTTATTTGTTGTAGCTAGTCGTGTCTTAGTATGAATGCGGAGACTCTGAGAAAGATAGGTGAACTGCTTGCTGCTGGTGGAACATTGGGGATTCTTGCACTTGCGTTCACGAAGAATAGTGGTGCCGCGGTTGCTTGTCTTGGTGCTATAGCTGTTGGTTATGGACTATACAAGCTAGCTGGCAAGATAGAGTCCTGGACACAACCACCAGTGTAGGTCTGTTCTGTTTGTTGTAAAAATTTATTTTGTGTTTTGTCTCTTTTTGCTGTATGGTTAAGAGGGGCGTATTAAAAGGTGTTGGTCTAGGTCTTGCGAGTGTTGGTGTTGGTCATGGTGTTGGTTTTGCCTATGTTAAGCATGTTAAGAAAAGGCTAATGGCTGAGCTTAGGAGAAAGTGCGAGGAAGAGTGTAGGGGTAAGGAAGGTGAAGAGTTTGAGAAGTGTGTTGCCGAGTGCATGGTTAGGGGTGAGAAGGAGGTGTATAAGAGGCTGGATGATGTGTGTAGGAGGGTGTTTGGTGCTTTGGCTATTGGTGAGTTTGCTGGTGGTGGACTGCTCTACTATCTTGGGTGTAGGAGTGGTAGTGTAGAAAGTGAGGACATGTATTTTACGTGGGCGTTGTTAATGTTTTTGAGTGGTGCAATTGATGGCTTGATGGCGCTGTTGTTTAGATGAGTTTTAGTCGGGCTTTTGCTTCTGTTTTTAATAGTAGTCTTGCATATTCTCTGCACATTTCTTTTGACATTGCTACGACTATTGATGATGCTAGGTCTAGAGCATCGATTGCTCCTGCGACTAGGAGTGTGCGTCCTAGGAATGTTCTGTGCTTGGCGGCGTATGCTGTGAAGCCCACGGTCTCTACTGCTGATGCTCCAGCGGTTGCTAGTAGTGACTTTCTGACTACTGGCGCAAGCTTCGGCGCTCTCTGTCTCGATTCTCTGTCAATACACTCTTCTAGGCATCCCCTCGGGTACTGAGCATTTCTACATTCTTCTGAACATTTTTGAACGATGTCATTAACTTCTTCTCTTATTATTTTCTCTACCGGTAGTGCACCTACTATGTTGTTGAGCTGTATTGTTATTCCTCCAATTATGAGTCCTGCAAAGGCTGCGCCTAGCGTCTTTAGTATGGACGACATGTTACTTCCCCAGTGTGTCTGCTATTATTCCTGCTCCTGCTAGTCCTGCAGACGCTATTAGCAGTGTTTTGAACAGTTTCTTTCTTTTTACTGCGAGCGCTACCATGCTTCCTATGAAGGTTGCGCCTCCTGATATTAGTAGAAGTGTGCTGGGTTTCACGT
Organism: Thermoproteales archaeon; assembly: GCA_027068725.1. Classification (GTDB taxonomy): domain Archaea; phylum Thermoproteota; class Thermoprotei; order Thermoproteales; family Thermocladiaceae; genus JAADER01. Next base: position 1,326 of record JAMOMD010000030.1, read on the forward strand.
GTCTGTGCTTTTCTTGAAGTTTTTATTTTTAGTCTAGCTAGTGTAAATGTGTCTAGGAGGTTTAAGCCGATTTATCCTCCGGAGAAGCCTGTTCCTAAGGATACGCCACTGTTTAGGTTTGTTAGGGTTGGTGATTGGGTGCCTGTTTGGGATGGTAAGTGGCATGCTGTGCATGGCATATATGTGACGTATGGTGGTGAGTGGGTTGAGACCGAGGCGAAGGGTTGGTGTCAGTATATTGGTGCGGATCTTAATTTGCCTGAGTGGGAGTGGTTTCAGGATATTTCGTTGCCTGTTTACCCGGTTGCGTTTCCTGGTGATAGACCGGTGTTTAGGTGTAGGTTTAGGGTTGTTGTGAAGAATGAGGGTGGGGAGAAGGGTCCGTGTATCTTAGTGTGGTGGGATGAGGATGGTGAGCATGATTTGTCGCTTGGTGAGTTGGCTCCAGGTGAGGAGAGGGAGGTTGAGCTTGTTTTTGATTTGAATAAGGCTCCGCCGGGTGGTGAGTTTGAGGGTAAGCCTGCGTGGGTTATTGAGATTAAGCTTCATAATCCGCTGAGGGACAAGTATAGTCCAACTGGCGTGTACTATGACGGTGGTATTTTGCTGATTGTTGTGCCTCTTAGGCATGCGCCACTGTTTAGGATCGTTAGACCAGAAGTTACTCCGGGCACAACGACTGGTTACATTGGTCCTCCGGGGGAGGTCAAGTGGAGTGTTCTTGTTGAGAATGTTGGTAAGGGCAGTGGTGAGTGTCAGATAGTTCTGTCACATGGCGGGTGGAGGGCTGTGTCTGCGCCCGTGTTGTTGGGTCCTGGTGAGAGGAAGTTGTTGACGTTTAATGTTGACTTGTGTAGGCTTGGTGTTAATAGGCGTGGTAGGTATGAGTTTGCTGTCACTGTCAATGACCTCACTGTCAAGGCAGTTGATGATGCTATTACCTGTCCAGTAACTATCGAGGTTGCGGAGGCTAGGCTAGTTGGCATAGCCATGTGTAACCTCGGTGGAAGCATCTGCATACCTAGGGACAGGCTACCAAGCGAGATTGTTGCTAGACCGGGAGAGGAGTATGCTTGGGTTGGCTTCACTGTCAGTGGCTGGGAGGTTATTGGTAAGCTAGTGCATAGGGCGGGCTATGTAAATCCAGCAGACATTAAGATTATCGTCAAGATAGGTGACAAAACTGTTGCTGAGAGTCACCTTGGCTCTGCCGTGGAGCCTTGCGGTAACGAGGTTGGTAATGTTGGTGATGTGTCGTTTAGGATGCCTGAGATGGAGGGAGAGTTTGAGGGTGCACTACAGCTGGTGAACACTAAGAGGTGTGGACTAGTTGATGATGAGTGGAGGTTCAGGGTAAGGCTAACACCTGACGCGCCGGTGCTTGACCTTGTGAATGCTAGGGGAGACTTCGAGGCTAGTCCGGGCGAGGAAGTTGAGTATTGGATTGAGCTTGAGAACAAGGGCAAGATTGAGGCTAGGGGAACAGCATACCTACTGCGTGATAATAAGATAATTGCTAGTACGGACTTCACGATTGGTGGAGGTGAGCGTAAGAGAGTGAGTATTAGGTTTAGGGCGCCTGAGGTAGCTAACGTGACCTACACATATAGTGTAGTTGTGCTTAACTGGACGAGCTTTAGGCTAGAGTGTGCTTCAACGTTCATGTTAACTACTAGGGGAGGACCAACTAACCTACCTACCAAGCTAAGTATTCTAGATGTGACGTTTTACGATGTTGAGACTGGTGCACAGGTAAACAAGGTCATTGGAGGCAAAGTTTATGATGTCTCAATGATACTTAGTCTGGACAAGCCACTGCCAAGGGAGGGTGAGCTCTACATGACGTGCATGGTCTATGACCCAGATACTGGACAGTGGGACTATGCAAAATATGTTGCTGACAACAGAGAAAAGCCGTTTACAGGTGTTAGAGTTGCCACATGGGAGGCTGGTACTGACACGAAGAACATAACGTTTAGGGTTGAGATACCTGACCTACATCTAAGAGAAAGGGAGACTGAGGTAAAGGTTAGGTTTCTAGCAACACTAAGGTACTAAGTCTTCTTCCTTATCCCAAGTAAAAATCCGAGACACAGAAACGCCAGGTCGTACAGTCTATCGTACCTGTGCGACAGTATACAAGTTACAGTATATGCAACAACAACTATTGCCGAGACTATATCCGCAATAAATGCCTTGTCCAAGAACTCTTTTGCAGTCATGTTTTGAGTTTCTCAAGTGTGGTAATTAGTTTTTCTAGTGCGTTGCCTGCTTTTTGTAGTCTGTGTAGTATGTAGCACCAGATTGAGAATGCTAGGTCTCTAGCAAGTTTGTTCAGCTCGTCCTCGCTTAGGAGTAGTGCACGTATTTCCTGTTCTTTGCCGAGTGAAATTGGCGCAACTACCTGATATCTCCCACGTATGTTGTATATCCTAACTTCTCTAATTGGCACTAACTGCAATAGGAGTTGTTCTAGTTCTCTTAGTTTGATAATGTTCTTTGTGTATAATAACAGCAGTTTGCGATCTACCTCGAAGCACATTGCTTGTAGTTGCCTGAATTTGTCTATTGTGTCTTGTCTAATTACGTAGTGTTTCTTTGTTGGGTCTATGTTTGTTAGGTATGTGTAGTAGTGCGTTTTTGTTCGTTTGAGAGTTATTGTCTGCATACGTGAAGGTTGTTTTATGTGTTTTTAATTATTCGGTTTGGCAGATGTGTCCGTAGTTTGTCCAGTTTCTCATTGTTCCTAGTCGTCG
>JAMOMD010000031.1 GCA_027068725.1 Thermoproteales archaeon
ATCATCAGCCCTTCTTTACAAGTTGTGAAAGATTAGCCTAGTCTTATTAAGGGCATCTCAGTTAAGGGCGTGATCATCATATATCAGGACGACGGCTCCTCATCATTCATATACTGTCTTTTATTCAGAAATTTAGCACTAATGCACGTGGAGAAGCTTCAGGAAATCGTGTGTAACTGCACAAGATGTGTAGACCATGTTGTAGATAGACCATTCTGCAAGTTCAGGATATATGAGAACTGGCTTCCTGAAAAGGTCACAAAGCTTGTAGTTAGCGAATCTCCTCCACCTGGAAAGAAGGAGGACTTTCTGTATAATCTTGGAAGATTTGATAGATTGCGAAGATTTTTATCGAAAATATTTCAAGTTCCAGAACAGGAACTTCTGAAACTATTCAGGGATTTCGAAATTTTCTGGACTATGGCTGTGAAATGTCGACCAATAAGTAAGGTCTCACTGAGAACAATGGTCAAGAACTGCACCCATACGCTACGTCTTGAAATTGATATAACGAGACCGAAACTCGTAATATTGCTAGGAAATACTGCTAAGGAAGCTTGGAAACTACTTAATCTACAGAACAGGGATATTGAAGTTCGACATTTCTATCATCCACTATATATAGCAAGGTTCAGGAGAGACTTGGTAGAAGAGCTTAAGAGAGTACTACTTGACTAGTCTAGGATCAGCACACGGTTCCTCATCAGTGTTCAGACAGCGAGCTTCTCATCACACCCTAACATTACCTTATCAGGTGTGCAGACTCTTAAAGCATAGACATGTAAGTCACGTGGGGGTGACGAACATACCCGGCCTGACATGTGATGAAAAGCGGGCATCACTGACCCGCAATTAGCCACGTCAGGTAGTGATGATTGCCGAGTTCACTGAAAAGTGATGATAGGTCACCCGATCTGACAGTTACAAAATTTAACCATGCTAAACAAGGCAGTGCTAGAACATGACTGTTGCATCACTTTTCTCAGGAGGCAAGGACTGCATGTACGTCATATACAAATGGTATAGAAATCAGAACAAGCTACCTGACTATCTGATATTCATTGAGCCAAAATGGGAATCACCACACCTAGAGAATAGGCATATAGTAACAAAACTTGCAGAACTAGTAGGCTCCAGGTTAGTAACATGTAGAGCAGAAGAACTTGCACATGTCTTAGAAAAATATTCTATAGATACACTACTTGCAGCAGACGTATACGTTGAAGAACATGTCATGTGGCTCGAGAAAATATGCACAAGAACAGGAACAGAACTAGTCGAACTTCTCTGGAATAGAGATACAGAACAGTTATTGAAAGATATTGTTAACGAAGGAATAAGCTTCCTAATAGTAGGTACACGACCAGAATATACGGAGAAAATACTGAATTTCCACGTTACAAAACAGACTCTTGAACAGTTTCTAAACATAGTGAATGAACTTAACATAGACCCTATTGGAGAATCAGGAGAATACCACACAATAGTAACATCAGCACCACTCCTAAAGAAGAGGATAGTGATTAGGAAGACAGAGATTGTAAAGACTAAAAGATACGATATATCTATTATAAGGGAATACGAACTACTGTAACATTTTCTCAATAATGTTAATAATATCTGGAAGCTTCTCAATACTGTCTAGCGAGAATTCTACACCTTTCGCATTTCTTAAAATGTAACTCTTTGTAAATGCAATAGGTATAATTACGTAGTCACAATCGAATAAGCATATCTCCATACGTTGAAATACGTCATACTGTTTCTTCAAGGCTTTACAATTTCTATACAATGGCTTTAACAGTAACGATAGTTTTCTAGCACTTTCAATAGAGGAGAATTTGAAAATTCCTGCTCTAGCACTATACCTGTTCATTACTCTAAGCCATAGTAGTTCGTTGCTTTTCCTAAATATGTACACTGTAGGGTTCTCGCATATGAACGTGCTTTGTTTTAGTAGTGGTATTTCTTCGATAAATTTGCTAAATAAATTTGATAGGTATTTTAGTTCGAGTAGCGATATTGTAGGAAATTCTAATGCGGTTAGTGTCAATATTGCGAATGCTGTTGCAAAATCTATAGACGTTATTGTTGTGATGCCTTCAAACAGGTAGAGTATTGTTAGTACAATGCCTAACATAATTGCATACGCTAGTGCTAGCTGTAGTATGTATCTTCGCTTAGCTGCACTAATTACCTGTGTTACCGTGACAGGTGTCGACATTGTGTATTAGTCAGCAGTGTTGTGTTAGAAGGATTTTATTGCGAACTCTATTATCTGTACATGTTGAATGATGACGCCAATTTGCCCCCGATGGATGAGGAAGTCACCCGAGACTGATCAGGAAGTAATTTGAGAAATTTTGGGATGATGTAATTCCCGCGGTGCTGAACTTGTGATGAGTTTAGCCTTGGCTGACCGGAAGACTAGTCTTATCTTAGCTGTCTATCTATGCATTTTCGTATTAGTTCTCCACATAGGCTATCTGCAATTTCTGTACATTTCTCTGAGCAGTAATGTATTGCTATTGCTCGTTCTTTAACTTTGTTTTCTACATTATCTACTTCCTGTGAGAGTTCTCTATTGTTAAGAAGTTCTTCACTATATGTGAACACCATAACTACGTGTCCACACGCGAGACATTGTATGAAATAGTCCACATGCTCAGAGAGTTTTGGATATTTCTTCTCTATAGTTGAGCATAGTCTATCTAAGTCCTTCTTAACCTCTTCATATGAATGTTTTGTAAGTACTGCAACGAGACCGTACATTGTGTAGGACATACGTCAGATAACGATGTAAAGACAATAATTACCTATCTAGATGCTTCCTAGTTCTCGTGCAGTTGCGAACTGTTTAAGTTCATACATTTCTTGTGAACGCATGAGTTCGTTAACAATTTTCTCTACGAGAGTTAGCACACCTCTGAATCCTGCAATTGGTCTATCGAAAATTACTACCTCATCAATTGTTGGGTAGAAGACACGCACTAGAGGAATACCATACTTTATCGTGAATAGTCTCTCGAGACTAGAGCCAAAGATTATGTCAGGTTCTAGTTCCCTAATCCTGTTTTCAAGATCGTACCTGTCTGGCTCAATCATTTCAACATTTTCAAGAAGTTCTTTCTTTGCTAAACTAGTGCGGGCAACAACTAATTCTACGAGAAAACTAAGTTCCCTTTCGAGGAACTTTGCTAGATGTGTTATACGAGAACCTTCACCAACTATTGCCGCGGAGACACTGCCGTAAATACCCTCTACAAACGTGTAGAATTTACTTAACTTTTCCTGAACTAGCTTTACTTCCTGTTCAATAAATTTCCAATTCGGTTCAATACCTAGGCTGTGACATATATTCTCTATGAATTTTATAGTATTCTCAATACCGTACGGATATGGCACAACTATGTAAGGCATATTGTATTCTTTGTGCAGATACTCTGCAAGAAGAATACCGTCACCACCAAGAACTACGTTTAGCTCTGCCTTAAGAAGATTCTTTATATCTCTGACACTGCAGTAAGAGATTACTGTATTAATTTTTATATTATTCGCCTCGACTATTCTCTTAATTTCTTCAAGATCACCAATGCTGTATGGCATGTCTGTTCTAAATCCTATTATATTGATAGAATTTCTTAGCTTTGTGCTAGTCTTCTTTACAAGAGATGCAAGTTGTAGTAGTGTTTTCTCATAAATTTGTTGTTCTTTCGTTTTGTATCCATACGCCTCTACTACTATTATGTCGATGTTGTTCCCGTACCTGTTCTTGATTTCGTCTACTATTCCTCGAACATCGTCTCCCATTATGCCTGCAGCACTGCAGCTACATACGACTACTAGTTCGGGGTTTGCTACTTCAAGCACGTTCAGTATTGCTTTGCGTAATCTCTGCTCTCCTCCATATGTTAGGTCTTCATTTCTAAGTCCTGTGTAGGCTACGTTAATGAGGTTCTGTGGTGATGTTAGTGCCTGTAGTGTAAGCATGCCACTATGGCATCCTGGTCTGCCATGTACGAGTACTATGCAGTTTCTAATACCTGTGAGTGCTCTTACTGCACCAAGTAGTCCACA
>JAMOMD010000032.1 GCA_027068725.1 Thermoproteales archaeon
ACTTGACTATCGAGTTATTAGACCAGTCAGTTAATTTACAGGTACGAGAATGAGTAATTAATCTAGCAAGTCCTAGTCAAGTAAAATGCAGCTCAAAGTACCGGTAACAGTAGTACTTGGAAAAATGGATAATGAACTAGCTGCCTGCATAATCGAAGGACGTAATATAAGCTTCTCAAAAATAGTAGAAGATTTACCAAAAGAACTTGTAGAAGACATAGAATCGCTCGAAATCTTAGATGATACTATCAGAGGACATATAGCAATAACATCGTTTGGACATTCAACAATAAAAGCAATAGATGTAGGAAGTAGAGAAGGAACATGCTACATAACGAGAGGAGGAGAAATAACACTATTACCAACAATAGTGCTTAAGAAGCAGATAATATTCAACAAAGATTTTGGGAAATGGGTTAATGTCCTATCGCTTCCAATATTTCTACAAAACATACTTAGAGAAGAATCTAGAGGAAGTATAGTAGTACTAGCATCTAGACTAGGAGAGAACCTGCATGTAAGTTTCGGATACATTGACGATATTACAGTTAGGTTGCTCAAATACTTTCTAACAAAAGTGAGACAGCTCGATAATATATCTATGATAACAGCATCCTGTGTTGGCAGAATACCTCAGATGCCACTCGAGATATCCGTCATTAGTGAGGACAAATATCTTCTATTTAGAACTTACCTGAACACGAGATATAAGACTCATGCAAAGTTCAAACTTCTTATAGTTATAGCGTCTGGAGGAAATATCGTAAAGAGATACATATCAGAAGAAATATGTGATAAGAGCTTCGAGCTTGTCGATACTGCAATTGAAGAATTTTCAAAAATTATCTCAGGCTCAGTCTCCTAAGTGCACTAACAGTGAGCACTAACATTATACTTGTCACTACTATCAGCACGTACATTACGTATATGTACATGGTCTCTCCAGCATGTGCTATACTGCTTGACGTAGCTTGCATAGACTGCACTGCTTCCCTGACCTTGCCTACGATGTACATCATGTATTCGCTATAGGTCATGTTGAGGTTCTCGATACCGAGAATCGGAATGTACACTACTAGACCTCCTACTCGCTCTACTAGACTATGCATGTAGTAGTCTATCTTAGTCCCACGCTGGAAGTCCGCTAGCAGGACTAGGAGTTCTCCATGTGGTAGATGAGACACCTTGACAACTTGTGATACTTCTCTCAGAACTATGCAGTCAAGACCTAGAGATTTCATTAGATACTGAAGTGCAGGACATGCACATATTATCGTTATTCTCTTATTCTCAATGTCTTTACGTAGCCTTTCCCCGATAATTAAGAGATTATTCTCTAGTAATTCAATTTCGTTACTAAACCTATCAATATCCTCGTGCACGACTATCTGATACTGAGGAAACTTTTTCTCTATAAGCTGTCCGACAGATTTTACTAGTGCAAGAATATTTTTTGGATAAAGCCACCATCCATGAGTATTGTTAAGATTTGTTTCAGGATATTTTAGAAATATTAATCCATTTTTCTCATAACTCTGTAATGAAGGGACGGAGACTCCCTGCGTTTCTGCTAGACTTGCTAACCTGTACTCTAGTGGTAGATGCCAGAGTGGTACATAGATCTGTGACGATAGTACAGTCTTGACCATGCTTGTTGTGACAGGGACATAGTGCGGATTCACGTAGCCGCTAACTAGCACGTTAATGTGTAGTAGATTTCCGAACGCTTGTCTGAGTGCATATGCCTCTACAGGGATGGTAACAGTGACATTAATGTATGCACTGGCAATAGATGTGACCTGTGCTGCTAGTATGATTAGCAGTGCAGCAATTACTCGTCTAAGCACGGTCTAGATGCGTGGTCTTCCTGAGTATAAATGTTCTTTTCAGCATGTTCACAGCATCTTGATAGTCTAAGTCACGTTTATTACTGAACATTCCTAGTCTCGTCCCAGTGACAATTCTAGAAGTTCAGGATCTGCAGATAAGGTATGGCAAGAATGTAGTACTTGACAACGTTAGCTTCAGGATAGAACGGCCTAGTCTAGTAGCAGTAATTGGGCCAAACGGCGCTGGAAAGACCTCTCTTCTAAGAGCAATAATAGGCCTAGTTAAGCCAAGTAAAGGAAAAGTCATAATTTTTGGACGTGACTCAACAGGAAAAGTAGCTAAGGACATTAAGGCAAGAATCGGCTATGTTCCACAGCGAGATGTGATAAACTACACAATGCCAATAACTGTACGTGACGTAATTCTATCGGGACTACTTGAGAAGATATCTCCACCAAGAACTGTCCTGTCAAGGACTGTTGAGGATAAGGTTGAGGCAATCTCTCACGAGCTAGGCATAGAAGATCTGCTTGATAGATTCTTCTCAGACCTAAGCGGTGGACAACAGCAGAGAGTACTTCTTGCACGTGCTCTTGTTAAAGATCCTGATATACTGCTTCTTGATGAGCCTCTAAGCAACGTTGATGAAGTTGGAAAATACGAAATTTTACGACTTTTACGTAATTTAGTAACATCAGGAAAAACTGTCCTACTAGTGACACATGATATAAACATTGCAATCGAATGGGCTGACTATGTCCTACTTGTTAATAAGGGAAGAGTCAGATTCTATAGTGCAAGAATAAGCGAAGATATGAATAAACTTAAATTACACTACCCAGAGGAGGATAGGAAAATACTACCAGGAAGATCACCATACTGTGCATAACTATGCTCGGAACTATTGTAGAGCTCATAGTAGTCTCTATACTACTTTCATTAATATCCGGATATACTTCAACATTCGCGTCTATATCTAGGTCAGAATTTCTTGTAGTAACGATTTCTCACACAGTACTTGCTGGTCTCGCAGCTCTTCTATATTCATCTTACGTATTTCATTTTCAAGTATCTGAATTACACATGTGGCTAATTTCTATAGTAGTTGCAGTAGTTACATGTGCAGCACTTGTTAGTATTAGAGAACACGGTGAGAAAGAACTCATTGTTGCTCTAGTATTTGCATCTATGTTAAGTGTTGCAGCATTTTTCATGGCTCTTCTGCCTGGGTATCTTATTGCTAGAATGTGGAGTTTCTTAACCGGTAACATACTGTTAGTAACACCTGACGATGTGCTAATGCTATTCTTGATATGTCTCGTCTCTTGTGTTCTCTATACGCTGTACTATAGGGAGTTTATACTAGTTTCATACGATATGGAGTATGCTCTATCAACAGGTATCTCTGCTAGAGCTATGCTGTACATCTTATCAATGTTAATATCGATTGCTGTGCTCGCATGTGTGTATATTGTTGGTCTCTTTGTAACTTATGCTCTCCTGATGATTCCTGGAACAGTACTTGCTAAAGCTAGATTCAAAATAAGAGACATGACAATTATCTCAACTGTTATAACGTTGTTCTCTCTTGTCTTATCAATAATTCTTGCACTTAAGCTAAATGTTCCACCTTCAGGACTGTGTGGAATCTGTGTATGTATTTTAGCTAGTCTTACGTTTCTTGCACGTGCAATAGCTAGGCGGTAAGCTCTGTGCGAGCTTCCTCTTTTTGCTCTTTCAATTCTCTGATTATGTCTTCCGCAACCTTCTTACCTGACAGTATCATTCCTCCGAATATTGGTCCCATTCTTGGAAGCTTGTAAACTGCTGCCGTTGCCATGCCCGTAGTGTAGAGACCAGGTACGACTTTCCTGCTATACTTGACTACTAGATCGTCAGCGACCTCTGGCACGGCTGGTCCTTCTCCTAGAACTTCGATCTTGGCATTCAGCTTCTTGGCAGCGATTCGGACAACAGATGCCTCGTGTCCTGTTGCATCTACTACAACGTGTGCACGTATGAATAGGGGATCAACCCACAGGTTGGCCATTGTTACAGCAGTCCAGTTTACCACAACTCCAGTCACTCGCTTTCTCTCCTTGTCTGTCAGTATGTCTTCGACTGTTGCTCCAAGCAGAAACTTCGCACCTGCATTTATTGCAGCTGTTGCAAGCTTTGCAATAAGCTCAGCTGGATCAACTACTAGGACGTGCTCGTCCTCTATGTACCTGATGCCGAAGTCTTTCTCGAGAATATCACGCAGCTTCTTCTGAACGACAACTGCTGGTATGAGCATTCCTCCGCCTCCAATACCACCACCAAACGATAGTCTTCGCTCGATCACGAGCGTCTTGATGCCATGTTTTGCTAGGTAGTATGCGCATGCCATACCTGAGGGGCCGGCACCGACTATGACTACGTCAACGCAGGATATGTCTAGAAGCTTGTTGAGGCCGTGCTTAATTATTGTCTGCGTTATTACACGTTCAGGAATTCCCTTTAAGTCAATTTCCATGAGCCTCTGATGGGTCTTCTTGAGCGAGATATTAATAAACTGTACGATAACAGTCTTTAGAACAAGTTCTTCATTGAACTAACAGCCTTTGTGAAATACATTTCAAGACTCTACAACTATACTCAAACGATGAGTAAGCCACTCACTAGAGATCTTATGATAGCAGAGAATAGAGTAAACGCACTACTACAACTATGCTGCATGTTAGATAGAGGCGACAGTGGCTACAGATACGTGTGGAGAGTCTGTGCTACAATGCAGCTGACAATCGATGTAGCATCCTTCATCTGCAGAAACATTGTCAAAGACCCACAGTGTGGCTCTACGCGAGAGATAGCGAAGGTTCTACACGAGAAGGGTATACTCTCTAGAGACTCCATGTACGCGCTTATCGAGCTAGAGAACATGCTAGAGTTCATGAAGAGGCTTGGCGGTCCTGAACTAATGCAGTACATATCGAACACCAAGGACACGATCTCGAGATACATAATGATGGTTGCACACGACTTGCTGAGATACTTAGAGAACCTGAAGACAAGGTACAGATAGTCATAGCAGTACTATATATTAAGACCTCACGTAGCATCCACAACACACGTGTTGACGAGATTGGTAATAGAGAACTTCAAGTGTTTTAAAACAAAACAGGAACTGAACTTCAATAAGATAAACGTAGTCTATGGAACAAGCGGAAGCGGAAAATCGTCCATAGTCCACGCCATAAGACTAGTAATGAAAACTTACCTTCTCGATCCACTACTCAGAGAACCTGACTACTCTATATCAAACATCGATGAGATGCTCCCAGACAGAGACATAGATAAGAAAATAAGAATTGTACTTGAAGGAAAGTTTCAACTACCATACATTCAGAAAGAAGTTAAATACGACATAGCATTAACATTATCCGTAAGCGATGGTACGCTCACAACAGGAGTTGAGATAGAAGACACAAAAATTCCACAAAGCGAGATGCTACAAGCAATGTTTTCCTACATAATAAGGGAACATACGATAGGCAAATATAGCATAAAATTCGAAGCACACTATATAACACATAGTATATACAATGTACGAGTTGTGTACCCCAGAATCACACTGTTTGACAAGGAGCTCTTCATAGTACTGTACCAGGACATATTCCCAAAGATACTAGAGAACAACATACACATAGTCCGAGGAGTTAGAGGATACGTAGACTACTCATTTAAACCAATGATAGAGGACGAATACACTAGAATAGTGAAGAAGCTATTTGTAGATCCTCAAGTTAAGTACCTAGTCAGTGAAGACCTGTCAAAAGTGCTAGATAGAAAAATCCTGCTTGACCTAAGAAGAGTTGAACATTCTGAAGAATATGTTCTTGAAGATCTTGCCATGAGGTTACCTGTATCAAGCTTAGGAACATCATTCTTCAATCTCGTACATGTGTTTACTGAACTTGAATCTCTCCCGCCTGGAGGTACACTTATAGTAGATGATTTTGATACTTATTTAAGCGATGATATACTTGAAAGAACGTGTGATGTTCTTATTAAGAGGAGTCTAGAGAAGAACACTCAGCTGATACTAATAACTAGGTCAAGATTCGTCTATGACAATATTCGAAGTTTGATAGAGAAGAAGTATGGTAGTATTGATTATGGACTGTTCGAATGCGTGAAAGAGGGGGCCGAATGTAAGATAGTTAAACATTAACGTTTTAACATATCACGCTGTTAATTTTGTATAGTATATGTATTCTTTACAGGGTAATGGTATAATTTCCAGCGTTTTCGTATCCTTTGATAAGTCTACAAAATTCATGTAATACACGAGAGTCGATGATAAGAATACTTCTATGTTTTCTGATTTAGCTCTGTATAGTCTATAGTAGCATAACCTATGTGGTTGTTCGCTAGATTTCTCTAAGTGAGCTGTTACAATAATTTCACATGTTACGTCAGGGTGTACTCTCACTATACCGGTGTTCAATGCTGTTTTGACAAAGTTTCTATTAATAACTTCCTGTACTGCATCCCGGAGGCCAACACCTTGGCTTACTCTTCTAGCAATGTAGTAAGCTAGTGCTTTGCTATCAGTCATCTTGCCTATGTCTATTGTTCTGTTAAGAGCATCTGCTATCTTGTCCTTATACACGGCACCATTATGCGCAAGGACTACCTTTGATCCATCCTCTATACTTATCATGTACGGATGTGCATGTTCAGGTCCTAGCGGTTCTCCCGTGCTTGCTGCTCTAACGTGTAGGAGTAGCACAATGATATCATTATTACTTGTGTTTGATAGAATTGTATCGAACGTGTTATTAACTAGCTTAGAGTCTTCATATATAGCTTTTCCGGATTTTGTAAATATTTCAATTCCTTTTGATAAGTTTAGATAGTATACTCCCCACCCGTCAGGATGATTGTCATCTATTCCACTTAAGATACCATAAGCATCGCATCTCGATACTTCTAGCATTAGTCTAAGAAGGTCACGTATTACTGCTCTGTTTGCTGATCCTGTGTATAGGAAGAATCTGCACATGACAACTTAGGACTTGCCTGGCATCCAAATAATTTGTCCTGTGTCAGGTAGTGATCTATATCCAGGTGTTCTATCTAGCCGTTCCTTAAACTCGGGAGACCTTAACTTCTCTAGCAGGAGCTTTACAGGACGTGTGTCTAGTGAGTCTACTCTTATGAGAAGGTCGTACTCTTCCCAGCCAATTGGTATGAAGTCGAGATTGTACAGTTCTGCGGCAATTCTAATTCCTAGACCAGCGTCTGCTCTTCCCTGTGCTACTGCTGCGGCTACGGCTGTGTGAGTCTTCACTTCGTTAGTATATCCTTTTATGGATCTAGTAATTTCTTCGAATGATTTCCCAAGTTTTTCTGCAAGTTTTTTCAAATGTAGATCAAGTAGAGCTCTTGTTCCGGCTCCTTTGTTCCTGTTTACTATTATGACATCAGGTCTCAGAAAGTCTTCTATTGACTTTATGTTCTTAGGATTGCCCTTCTGCACTATTATTCCCTGCTCTCTAAGATAGCCTCTCACGAGAACCGCATTTCTTACCTGAAGCTTCTCCAGTATTGGTATGTTGTACTGTAGAGTCTCCTCATCTATTAGGTGAGTACCAGCAACATCTGCCACATTTGACATTACTGCACGTATGCCTGATAGCGAGCCGACGTTTATCTGCCTAATTCGGATTCCGAGTTCGTTTAGTTCGGAGAGTAATCTATCGAGCATTATGTCATGACTACCTATCACTACTAGGTCAGCAGACTTCTCTTTCCCTAGTAGACGTATCTTAACGCGCTGACCTGCGTCTAGAAAGTCCACGTTCTCGGGAACCTCAAGAATACCGTCAGCGTTCGCGAGGGGGCTTAGCGATCCTGATGGAGCAGTAAGCGGGAAGGCCAGTACTGTGTCTCCTCTCTTTACTAGCATTACAGGCACTAGTGCACGTCTTCCACGTGCACTAAATACACGAGATGTTAGTACTGCCTCTACCGTACACTCCTCCTCTGATAGGCATAGCATTTTCCTGATTATTGGCTCTACAAGTAGTCTGAATATCATCAGTGCACTATTGGGATAGCCTGGCAGTCCTATGACAGGAACACCATTAACATCTGCCACTACCGTTGGCTTGCCAGGTCTAACAAGGAGGCCGTGAAGTAGTAGCTTGCCAAGTCTATCAAGTACTCTATACGTTATGTCGGAGATACCTGCCGAAGTTCCTCCACTAATAAGAACAATGTCGAACTTCTTCTCTAGGGCCTGTAGGATCGCTTCCTCAAGCTGTCTCTCGTCGTCAGGAACACGTGCAAGTATTGTAGATTCGCAGCCAAGTTCTAGACATGCTGCATGAAGCATGTACGAGTTTACGTCATATACCTTGCCTAGTGGTAATGCACTTCCTGGTTCTTGTAACTCGTTTCCTGTACTTATTACAGCAACTCGCGGTCTTCTAATGACCTTAACTTTCCTATAACCACAAGCTGCCAGTAGTCCAATCTCTCTAGCTGTTAAGTACGTGCACTTTCTTAGGAATATCTCTCCCTTAGCTATATCACTACCCGCATGCGCAACATTCTCTCCTGGTGCTACCTGTCGATATACTAGTACCCTATCGTCAATCTGTTTCGTATACTCGACCATGACAACAGCATCAGCTCCCGCTGGAAGAGGGGCACCTGTAGCAATCTCGACACAAGTTCCTTCGCTGACCTCTACCTGAGGCCACTCACCTGCCTCTACTCGACCAATAACTTTGAGCTCGACTGGCGATACCTCGGAAGCATTCATCAAATCAAGACTCCTCACTGCGTAGCCGTCCATTGTTGCACGATCAAAAGGTGGCACATCTACGAGAGCAACAACATCTTCGGCAAGAACACGGCCAACAGCATTTTCTAGAGGAACTTCCTCTGCGTCAAGCACGTGAATATTGAAATGTTCTACGACTAGTCTAACAGCATCTTCAGGATATAGCAATTTATGAAATATCACTCTCGACTCTGACATGTGCTACAGGTTAGCGAAGATATGGATTTAAGTAATAGTACATTAATGTACGTAAACAGTACCTTATGCTGATGCTTCCTGTTCGTGGAGACGATCTTGTAGTGAAAAAGATGGCACAGCTAATCCGTGCAGGAGCAAAACTGACAAGCTACACATGTCCAGCATGTGGCACACCTCTACTTCAGCTAAAGACAGGAGAGTACTACTGTGCAAAATGTGATAAACCTGTCATAATAGTTCGTAGTGAAGAGGAGGAAATACAAGTAACAATGAGATTCGGACTCTCAGAAGTACGTGATACAATATTTCAGAAAATAATGATGATAAACAATGAATTGAAAAAGACTACGGTAGAGAATGTCGAAGGTCTACAAGAATTAACGAGAAGTCTCCTACTACTGCTAGAGGCATTTGAAAGAATAAACAAACTAATGTCAGAACTTCAGACACAGGAAGAGGCTAAGAAGCGAAAGTAAGCTTATCATAGAGACATATCATGAGGAAGGTCATAACTCTTCTAACAGACTTTGGTCAACAGGACTATTTTGTAGCATCAATGAAGGGAGTCATATTATCTATCATACCTGATGTACATATAGTAGACATAACTCACGAAGTCCCACCACAGGATGTAAAACGTGCAGCTCTCGTACTCTGGGCTTGCTATAAGTACTTTCCCAAAGGCACAATACACGTAGTTGTTGTAGATCCTGGTGTAGGTACAGAGAGAAAGCCTCTCCTGATAGTGACAAAGAACTACTACTTCATAGGACCTGATAATGGTGTCCTAGTTCCAGCAGCAGAGGACGATGGTATTGTTAAGGTGCTCGAGATAGATGTTAGTAAAGTTGCGAGAGGTAGAGTATCCCGCACATTTCATGGTAGAGACATATTTGCACCAGCTGCAGCTCTTCTAGCTCTTGGACTAGCTCCTGAAGATATTGGAAAACCTTGTGATAGCTACGTGAAGCTGAGCATTGAGAGACCTAGAAAGTTGAATGAAAATACGTTTGAGGCACAGGTAGTGTACATTGACAGATTTGGCAATGTTTATACAAGCATTAGAGAGACGGACCTTCCTACAAGACCGAGTAGGATCACTGTGAAATTACCAGATGGGCGAGAGATCACTGTTCCGTTTGTTCGAGCATATGGTGATGTTCCCCCGGGTTCTGAACTCTCATTGATAAATAGTGAAGGTTTTCTAGAACTTTCAATTAATTATGATAGCTTTTGTAGAAAATATGGTTTGAAGCCGCTGGACAAGCTAATAATTAGGATAGAGTAGTATTTGGTAATGCTTAAATATTACATATTGTAAGTTTTTGACATGTCTAAACCTCTGTTCAAGGTCGTGATAATAGCATGTAAGAAGATTAGAGCGCAGGGACTCTGTCCAGGAGATGCAAAGTGTCTCATAGCAGCAATGAGGGGAGAAGGAAAATTTGCAGAGTTTAAGGACAAGGATATTCGAGTAATAGCCATAATAGACTGTGGAGAGTGTCCAGGCACACGTGTGCCGGCTTCACTAGGCGTGCTTAAGCCTGTCCTAGATGCACTAGGTGAGAAGCCTGATGCTGTCTTTCTTGGCACATGTATTGCCAGGCTATGTAAGTACAAGGATGAGATAATTGAGAGGGTGAAGAAGGTCTGTCAGGTACCTGTAATAGAGGGAACACACGAGTATCCACTAAAGTTCCCGTAAACTCAAAATATTAACAAGAACGACTACTCAAACTGTGTAGAATTTTCCTAGAAGTTCCACTACACATAACAGGAATATGGGACATTTTGTGGAATCGTGATGAGTACACTTCAGGATCAGTAGGTGCTGGACTTGTTATAGAACCTCCAGCATACATAACAATAGAAGCCTACTCAAAAGATATTTCAATAGTCAATGGAAAGATAATAAATTTACCACATCAAAAACTTGCAAAGAAGCTTCTCAATGTAGAGAAAAACATACGAGTTACATGCACAACAGCCGCGACATTAGGCAAAGGGTACGGTCTTAGTGCTGCATTATCAATAGCATATTCTATAGGATACTACTATGCAAAGTATAGAGAAGTCAAACTTGATACAATTTTCAGGATGGCTCATCTCATAGAAGTTAAGCTACTAACAGGACTAGGTGATGTAATTGCAGAAGTTGAAGGTGGCGAACTAGAAATTAGAGAAAAACCAGGAGCTCCTGGAATTGGAAAATTAATCAAGGTTAAAGTTGGCAAAAGACCTGTCATTGTAATAGAGCTTGAACGTAAAATGGATACTACAACAATGCTTAGGTCAATGTTTGCTAAGATTAAGACTGGAGCTAAGTTACTTGAAAAACTTACAGAGGAAAAAGATTTGAAGACTTTTCTCGATGTTGCTTATAATTTTTCAAAACATGTAGGATTCTTAGATTGCTCAATAGAGGATAAACTAAGAAAAATAAAGAACATGATAATGGGATACTTCTGCAAGAAGCAAGTACTTGTGATTGTTCCTGAAGAGGAGTTTCTAGAAGATGTTTATGAATACGTGTGTAAGGTTTTTTCATTTCCCTGCAAGGTTTTTTATACAAGGTATGAAGGTACTATCGTAAAGATAGAAAAATGTTGAAGACTAACCAAGACTTCCACGTACTATCCCTGCCTCTACAAGATATTTCACGCTTTCTTCTCTTCCAAAGTTTTTGTAGAATAGGTATATTAGTTGTCTATGTTTTTCTACCCAGTCCTCAGAGTATGGTTCTACATTGAATCTATTTCTAATTTCTTCTAGATCTTCTAGAAGTAGCTTGAATGCCTTATTGTCTAGGTACTTTCTAGCAATGTCTACGTCTACTAATGCTAAGTCAAACTGAAGATCTTTCTGCAGTATTGGCGATACTTCTCTCAATATTAGTTCAATTACGTACTCTGGAAATAGCTGCTCTATCTTTCTTAGTGCTCTTCCTAGGCCTATTAATGTTGGTGGAATGCCCATTGTGTAGAGTGCTGCTGTGAAGTTTATTGCTCTTGGCAATATTATGTTCCTGTCCTCTACATACTCTATTATTTCTCTGTCTTCTGAGAATAGTGCACTTTCTTGAATACTTCTTGAGTATTTTGTTACATCTAGTCTGTCTCTTCTTTTTGGTATGAAGCTGTTTATTATGAGTATTTTATCGACTACTCTCACAATAAATCTCAGGTACTCTGCTGTGAATACTTTACAAACTTTCTTTATTAGATACTCCTCCTCGATGGAGAATATCCTAGGCGTTCTTCCTATCTTATCTTCTAGATTTGTTAGAACTTCTCTAACGGCTTGTGGACCCATGTCAAACCTTATTCCTGACTGTATTGTGACTGTGTAAAACCATCTGTACGTGTCTGCAAATTCTCTTACAGCATCTGGACCAAGGTGTCCTCTGAATGGTAGTCGTCCAACGCCGATTATTGGATATATCCTGACACCAAGTTCCTGTCCAAGCTTCCAGAGCTTAGAGAGAGCAACCTTGATACCAAGTATCGAGGGGACGTGTCCATAAACCATTGCTGCGTCTGATTTTCCTATCATTACTCTGACGATTTCTGATTTAACAAATATTGAAGATTCTATTATCCATCTTCTCAATAATTCGGAGATGTTGAACATTACATCAATATCTTCTATGAGTGGTATTACTCTGACTTCTACGCTCATTCTTTTTCCAGTCTCTTCTTCTAGCAGTCTTGAAATATTCCAAATTCTTCTCTGAAGATCAAGTAGCTCTTTTGAACTTCCTGTCATTGGATTTATCATGTACTGCACAGCTTCAGGTACTTCTATGTTTGTTATAAGTGAAGATATTAATACAAACAGGTGTCTGTCCAGGTTCTCGAGTCTTGGATTAGGCAATCTGGGAGTTAGAATATAGTCACGACCAGCCTTGTATCCGAGCCTTGTGAGCTCCTCAGCTATCCACTTGACCTCATGATAGGGCGTCAGCTTGCCCTCATAGTCAACCATCTTCTCATCGCAGTTGAAGCCTCCTGCATCAAATGGCATTATGTCCTTAACAGCTTCCTGCACCTCCTCATCTGCTGTTATGCATCTGCTCGCAGAGTCGGGGTGCTGCGTGCACATTGCTAGCGGTATTCCAATACGACTTAGCTGCTTCGTGTAGCTCACGTAGCCCTAAAGCCTTCGACGAGTTTACTTATAAAAGATATCTCCTTACCCTGAACAGTATGGCAAGACTGTACGACATAGTCGATTTTCTAGAAAAGTACCTAGGCGTGAAGAACTTTGCGAATGTTGATATTGTGATAAATGGTCTAGAGGTAGAAGGACGAGAAGAAGTGAAAAAGGCAATATTTGCTGTAAGTTTAACAAGACACATTGTTAATAAAGCCGTAGAGTACGGTGCTGATGCCATTTTTCTTCACCATGGAATACTTACAAAAGGAACGAGAGGAGCCGAACTGCCATGTAACATAATTCAGGGAAAATTCAAAGAAATTCTGAAGACAATACTTGCGCACGATATTTCAGTATTTGCATATCATCTGCCACTTGATGCTCATCCTGAAATAGGCAATAATGTGACTATAGCATCTCTTCTAGGTCTTAAAGATATAGAATGGATTCCTGAAGACAAATGTCCACCAATTGGCATAGTTGGAATACTTGACCCACCTATGAAGGTCGAGGAGGTTCTAAACATTGTTAAGGAGAAAATAAATCCAAAAGCAGTTCTTCTAAATCACGGACCTGAAGTTATACGAAGGGTAGCTGTTGTGTCAGGTGCTGGAGGTGATTATGTACGAAGATTTAGAAAAGGAGAAATAGATCTACTAGTGACAGGTGAAGTAAAGGAACAGCACGAAGTTTATGCAATTAATGAGGAAATTAATATAATAGTCGCGGGACATTACCATACTGAGGTATTTGGTATCCGTAACTTATCAAAACTTGTAAAAGATAGGTTTAGCATAGATACACTGTTTGTAGAATCTTGTCAAATGGTGTGAAAGGTAGCTTTAGGCTATTGAGAGGTAACATGAGAACACTTCTCTAATTGCCTCCCCAAGGCTTGCAGATATTTCTTTATTGTATTCGCATAATACAGCACCAATAGATGATATTAGTAGCATGAGATCTCTACGAGTGATCCAGCCCATGTTCCCTATTCTGAATATTTTACCTCTTAACTCGTCCATTCCATCTGCTATATCGATCCCAACTTTCTTATACAGTTCGTTTCGTAAGGTTTTTGCAATTATCTGTGATGGGTATTTGAACGATAGTACTGTAACTGAGCGAACGTCTTCCTGTTTTACAAATGGCTCGAGTCCAAGCATTGTCAGTGCTTTTATAATAATGTTAGCTCTCTCGTAGTGCCATCTTATCCATGTTGCTAGACCAACGTTCTCGAGTATGTATTTGAGAGCTGCATGAAGAGCTGCTAAGACGTTTACAGCAGGTGTGAATGGTGTCTCATTTTTCTGTAGGAATTTTCTCGATATCTTTATATCAAAATACGTTGACTCAGATGTTGTCTTATTGAGCTTCTTCTCTGCTTCATATGTCCTGAGAGTCAGGAAGGAGAGTCCAGGTGGTGCTCCTAGACATTTTTGTGAGCTCGATAGTGCTACATCTATTGACCATCTGCTGCAGCTGAAGTAGTCTCCGCCAAGTCCTGACACGTTGTCCACTATTATTATTGCGCCATAGTCGTGTGCAAGCTTTGCAAAATCTCTAACACGCTCTCTCAGAACTGTGCCCGGATTAGTCTCGTTGAATACTGTTACAACAACGTCCAGCTCCTTGATCTTGTTCTGCTCGAGAAATGCTCTAACCTTATCAGGGCTAGGGACCAGCCCGTACTCAACCTTGTACTCGATGACATTTCTGCATTTTCTCTCAATTTGTTCTCGAAATCTTCGTCCAAACGTTCCGAAGTTCAGTACAAGTACCTTATCATCTCTCGTGATGAAGTTCGTGACAGCTGCCTCAACAGCACCTGTGCCGCTTGCAGTGAATATGTGTACTTCTCCCTCTGTGTCAAATACTTCTCGAAGATACTCTACGGTGCTGCGGAACATTTTTCTGAATTCAGGACATCTATGTCCAACGTGCCTAGCAAGTGCAGCTCTTGCAGCAGGAATCAGCTTTGATGGACCTGGAACGAACAATATGGGATCCTCGTGTTCTAGTATGTGCACCATAGGGGCTCGCTAGACGACACTTTAAAGTATTATTCAGGGAGTCTCTTCGTGAAATGATATTAACATCAATAAGAGTGGTCACAGAGCAGAGAGAGTATCGTCTCGATAATATATGTCCAATAACAGTAATAACAGGATCCTCGCCAAGTGGTAAATCGAGACTGTTACAGATAATAAACAAGTTCGTAAATAATATAGATAAAATGTTCTTACATATTGATGGAGTATCTAGACTAGACGTAATGCTGAGGCTACCCGAAGAGGCTACGTATAGAATTAAGAGGAAGTATGATAGGAAGTGGGATATAGATTTGAGTGAGTGGGCTGGTGATGTAAGACTTATTTACAATATTCAGCAATCATTAAATGAATTTATCTGCCAGGTAGAGGGCGAGACAGTACTACATGTTGTTAAGAGAGTTGCTGATGATACTGTTGTGACGAACATTAGGAGACCTGTAAGTATCGAGTTGAAGAGTAATGTTAATACTGTGCAGGAGCTCTATAAGATTATAAATGAGAGTCCACATGCACATCTGTTGTCAGAGTTTGAAGAGCTCTTACTTGTAAGTACAGAATTCTGTAAAGATGTTGTAGAGGCTCTTCATATTAATACTAGGGCTCTTCTAATAGGACCTTACGTGGACTATCTCACGTGTGTTGAGCCCTCTGATAATGACGACGAGCTCTATGTTGGGCAACATGGCGAGAATACTGTTCGAGTTTTAGCATCTCTCTTTGTTGATGGTAGAGTTTGGCCTAGTCTAGCTAAGATGATATCACTTCTAGAGAGGATGGGTATAAAGCGGCTTCGATGTGGTTACAGAAATGGCAAGATTGCAATTTCTTGCCTATCTCCTAAGGGTGAGCTTGTTATTTGTCCAGAGCTTCCCTGCAGTGTCAAAACGTTGATAACATACTATACGCAGCTTATTGCTGCACCAAAGTACTCTATCATATTGATTGATAATTTCGATTACTGTCTATCTCAGAGCATATGTGAAGCATTTCCACGATTATTAAAGGACTGTGTTATATCAAAGAAGTGTCAAATAATAGCAGAAGTTCATAATTCTGATAATGTTAAATGTCTTGCAACAGAGTACACAGTAATGTACACTATCTAGTAAGGAGAACACGCATCATCTCTTCTGCAAATGTAGTACTTGTGAATCTTCTAGCTGCTTCAACCACAGTCTTGCTCATCTTCAGGTACTCGTCATGACTCAGTTTCAGTAGCCTCACCGTGTACTTCAGGAAGGCGTAGTCACTCTCAACAAAGAAGCCATGCTGACCATGCATGAACACTTCTGCTAGACCTGTAGGTAGCCTCATGACAAATGGCACTCCTTGGCTCATTGCTTCTACTGGTGCCATTCCAAAATGTTCACCAATACGCAAATGAACATACACCTTAGCAAGCCTGTACAGCTCAAGCAACTTCTCATCGCTTGGACTTGGCACAAGCTCAACATCTTTATACTTGTCCTGAAGCTCTTCCACTATTGACTTCACGTGCTCGTAGTACTCTGTGTGTCTTGGATCGACAAAGCCCGCGATTACAATATGAACGTCAGGAACTTCCTGCTTAAGCTGAGGTAACATTGCTAGAAGTACGTCCTGTCTCTTCAGTGCTACAAATCTGCCGACATACAGCACAACATTCTCTCTTCTCTTCTCTAGGTCTGGCTCCTCCCTGAAGAATATGTCGTCAATGCAGGGGTACACTACTCTACTATCACAGGGCCATAACATATCTACTGCAAGCTTTGTTCGTCTTGAGTTCGTTACTATGACATGAGGACTGTCTATGTACTTTGGCGTCAGGGTCGGGTACCTGAGATGTTTCTCATATTCACGTAGGTTTTCTTCGCTTATCTCCTCGTCAATTGGAAAGTGGACATACATGCATACTCTCGCTCTTGGACATGCTGTCCTTATTATATGACAGTAGTACGGCTCCTGTACCATGACTATGGCAACGTCTGGCTGGAAGTCTCTGCAAATGCTCTCTAGTGCATCTTTCAGCTCTTCAGCAGTCATGCCAAGCTTCAGGAGCTTGATCTTGTTTGCGTACTTTCCAAACCAGTCCTCAGTGTATACTCCAGTAACTATGAGGTACTCATTGTCAGGATATCTTGCGTGAAGACCATCTATGAGAACCTTCGTGAGACGCTCAGAACCGCCCTTAACGTTGAGATGTGGATGCACAATGAGAACTCTCACGGTTCTCAGAAGTCAATGCACTACTTTAATTTACGTTAACCTCAGCCAAGTCCTCATTAGTGATGCACAATGCTTAAAAGAAGTGCACTATCGCATGCATATGGTCATGAGTCGGATCTAGCCTAGAGCCAGAGGTTCCAAAGAGAGTTGAAGTTCACGATTGTACACTACGCGAGGGAGAGCAAGCTTGTGGTATATCCTTCAAAGTTGATGACAAGGTTAGGATAATTCTAGAGCTCGACAAGCTTGGTGTTCACATAGTCGAGTGTGGCTGGCCTTCTGCAAATCCGAAAGATTTCGACGTATTCAGGAAGGCGCGTGAGTACTCTCTCACCTGTAAGCTAGCTGCCTTCACCTGTACTCGTAGAAAAGGCAAGAAGCCGGAGAATGATCCTCTAGTAGCTGATACACTCAAAGCTGAGCCTGATGTTGTTGTAGTGTTTGGTAAAGCATGGATACTACACGTACGTGAAGTACTGCGTGTTAGTCCTGAGGAGAACCTCGAAATGATTGCAGATACTGTACAGTTCTTCAAAGACCATGGACTAGACGTAATATTTGATGCTGAGCACTTCTTCGATGGTTATAAGGAAGATCCTGAATATGCACTAAAGGTTGTCAAACTACTTGACGAGCTCAAGGTCAGGACAATAGTGCTATGTG
>JAMOMD010000033.1 GCA_027068725.1 Thermoproteales archaeon
CTTGTGCAAATTGCAAGAGAGCTAGTCTGTGAGAATGAGCTTCTCGTACTCGATGAGCCGACTACTGGTCTCGATCCTGTAGCTAGGAGAATAGTCTTGGAGAAAATTCGTGAGTATGCAAAAGAGCATCAGGCCACGGTATTTTTAACATCACACATTCCACAGGACATAGAGCTACTATGTAAGCGAGTGCTACTTCTCGTAAAGGGAAAACTTCGAGCTGACATGAGTATTGAAGAGTTTAAGCAAGCATTTGGTGGACTCAGGAAGATTATTGCAAGACTTTCTCACATAGATAATAGGCTAATAAAGCATGTGCAAGACCTAGGTCTACCCTATGATGTACACGATAGCTCGCTAGTGCTGTACGCAGATTCTAGACGAATAGATTTTCCAAACCTTATCCAGACTTTGATAGAGCTATGTCGTAGAGCAGAAGTCGAGATTCTTGACTTAAATGTGCAGGAACCAAGCATGGAAGACGCTATCGTGAGAGCATATACGAGCCTATGATAACGAGAACACTTGCGCTAGTGTATCGTGATCTAACTGTTGGAGCTAGAGTATTTGCCTCAGTAATACTCTCAGCGATCCTATCAATAGTCATGTACCTCGTAGTTGCTGGTCTAGCATACGACTCGCTCATAGGCTATGTTCGTCTTGACTCGCTAAAGGTGCCGTACATCGAGTTTCTGATACCTGGCATCATTGCAATAGTAGTGATGGAAGTATCATACGTCACAGGAACAAAGTACTGGATTGATAGACGTACAGGAATGTTTGAGCAACTGGTAGCTTGTGTCTGCTCGAAGACCGAGTACTTTATAGCACTCATGATAACAGCGCAGTTGCTATCACTAGCCTTAGCTACTCTAGCGCTGGCCATAGCGTACCTTATCTACCCAACTATGCGTGTAACACTACTAGCTAGATCGCTAGTAGCGATTCCACTAGAGGCTGCACTATTCTGTTCCATAGGAATGATAGTTGCACTCCTGGTAAAGACAAGCGAAATGTACAACATTACACTGAACATGATAATGCCGCTCTTCTTCATATCAACAGCATTCTACCCACTATACGCACTTCCACTACCGCTAAGATACATAGCACTAGCAAACCCACTAACATACGTAGTAGAGACAATGAGAAACCTAGCATACAGCCCAAGCAACGTACTTCACAGCTCAGTACCACTAATAGTACTAACAGTAGCAACATTGGCGATACTCGTGAGCATGGTTAGAAAACTCGAAATAACAGACTAAACAAAAAGCCGAAAACTACATATTAAAACTCGCGAAAAACTCCTAACATTCTCATAACTCCTAAATACATAAGTGATGAAATGTCAGGTCACTGAAAACAAAAAGTGATGAACGAGGACCAGCTGAATCAGCATGGGGTGTAGTCATCATTAGTCAGACGCCACTCTCCTCATCATTACTAGGGGATGATGACAAGCCTGGCAGCCAGATAAAATGAAGAAGGAGGACTTAACTGACTCAGCGATAATCAGCCCTCATCAACATTCAGCAAGGACCAGGCTCATCACAGCAAGTATGAGAGAACTTTTCAAATAAATTAAAATCAGCACTGCTATCGGTCATCCTCACTCAGCTCTCAGTAACTTCATCATTTTCCTTAATAGTCTAATGTGACCCAAATTTTAACCTAATCCCCTGATACTTTAACATGAATTTGTTTTATCTATAATTTACTATTGTTGTCAGTGGTCGGTCCATTCATCATGATTCTCAGGTAGTGAGGGGAAGGCTCATCACTGTGATTGTTATGTTGTGTGTTAGGGTTATGTGTGTTTTGATGTTGGCCTTATACTGAGATTACCATGTCCTGGCTCAGAGTGCTGTACTACATTATTGCTTGTCTGCTAGTACTTTTCGTACTGAGCTTCCTATACATAGTGTCAGGACTGCCAAGTGTTAAGCAGTTTTTTGGAATGTTGTACCTTAGACTAGAGTCGACCTGCCCTCCTGTTGCTCATGCACTATACGTGTTATGCACAGTGTTCCTTCTAGTATGCAAGTTTGCTTACACTCTTGTAAGTACTGTTATTTCTCCTCTCGTTAGGCTCCTCTAGGTCTAGGTAATGTACAGATACAGACCATACGTTCCTGAACGTGCTGTCGAGTACATTAAACAAGTACTTGAGAGTGGCTGTCTAGCCGGTACATGTGAGAATTTTGTTAGAAAGTTCGAAGAGAAGCTTAGCGAGTTTACAGGTATAAAACATGTAATAGCGGTCTCTTCTGGCACGGCAGCACTACACGTAGCCTACAGAGCTGTTGGTGTACGACCAGGAAAGCCAGTTGCTGTTCCTGGATTTACTTTTGTGGCAACAGCATCAGCAGTACTTCACTGTAACTCTATTCCAATATTCGTCGACATAGATAGAGAAACGCTATTCGTAGATCTTGCAGATCTTGAGAAGAAGCTCAAGAAATACAATATTGAGCATGTGTGCGTTGTTCATATTGGTGGTGTTCCAGGACCTGTAGATGAGGTAGCTAAACTATGTGAAGAAAATAATATAACACTTATCGAAGATTGTGCACAAGCACTAGGTGCAACTTATCATGGTAATCATGTTGGAAAATTTGGAAAAGTCTCAATATTCAGTTTCTATCCTACTAAGACCATAACAACAGGAGAGGGAGGAGCAGTCGCAACAGAGTACGAGGATTTAGCTAGCATTATCAGAAGATTAATTAATCATGGTGAAGAGAGAAGGTACTACTATATTGAACTTGGCTACAATTACAGGATGAGTGAGATTCTTGCAGCGATTGGAGTTGCTGAGATGGAGATAGTTAATATTCTTGTTGAGAATAGAAGAAGGTTTGCTAAGGTGTTTATAGAAGAGGTTGAGAATAGGGTTAGCGATTTTGTAGATTTTCAGAAGGTTCCGAAGGGTGCTTCTCCAGCATGGAATCTTATTCAAATTATGTTGAATATTGAGAAGATAGGAAAATCTAGAGACTATGTGTTACAGAGACTGAGGGATGAAGGTCTTCAAGTATTTACTGTAGCCTATCCTATGCCTCTTCCTGATACTCCACTTTTCAGAAACATGAGAGGCATATCTGATCAGTGTCCCTGGAAGTGTCCACTAAACAGGATAGACATTGGGGCAGACGTGTTCGAGCTACCTAATTGTAGATGGGTATGTGAGAGAGTACTATCACTTCTCGTTAGTCCAGCGTTTACGGAGGAGGATGCTGTCAAGATCGCAGACATCTTCTGCAGAGTTATCAGAAGTATCACTTCCTGAATATTGCAGTTAACACAAAATCAGCCACAGCAGACAGTACGACATTTACTGGCGATATTATTCTAAGTATAGTGTAGACTAGTGCTGCAATGCCTGTACTTATTGCAGAGCCTACTGCTGTTACTTCTCTATCATGTATAATGTACTTAAGAATTCCAAACATTATTGATATTGCAATAATTGTATAAATGCCTCCTGGTGCGAGAATTAGACATACTGGAAATAGTATTGACAGAGGAACTTGCTTAATAACGAATTTACGTGAGAGGTACAGAACATCTCGTAAATAATTGAAAATTTCGCGTGTAGTAAGCTTGCTCCTGCCCTTCTCTCTTCTCTTGAATACTATAGGAACCTCACATACTGTAGCTCCTTCACGAGCAGCCTCTAGCAGAAGCTCGAGAAGTAGCTTGTAGCCTCTCAGACGTGTCCTCGTGAGAGAGTACTCTCTCCTGAGAGCGAAAAAGCCACTCATGATATCTCGAACATTCCTAACTTCAGGAATTAGTAGCCAAGCAATTGCTGCTGCACCTAGTGATATTAACTTACGTATGCCTCGAAGACCGAGATCTTTCCCACCTTTAACTCTTCGCGAACCTACAACTATGTCACATCCTTCCTCGAGTTTCTTAATAAGTTCAGGAATTTTCTCAGGTGGATGCTGGAGATCAGCATCAATGACAACGATGTATCGACCTCGAGCATGT
>JAMOMD010000034.1 GCA_027068725.1 Thermoproteales archaeon
TCTCATTTCTAGTCAATATTCCACGCTCATACAACTCCATTGCAAAGCCAATCACGTTACCTAGCGATATTGAGTCTAGACCAAGCTCATCGCTGAGCTTAGTCAAGTATGCTACTGCCAGCACATTATCAACACCAATATTTGAGCCAAGCATTGCAAGCTGCTCATAGTCAATCTCGACCCATACATTGTCGAAACGACACATGTTTCCACAAGGCATCACACATGCAAAGCATCCACGATTTCCATACTTCAGAAATCTTGCAATAACATCACCGCCTATGAGGTAGTACTTGTCGAACATTCCTTCCTGAAAGTTTCTAGTTGGCAAACAGCTATTCTTCTGACTCCACTCTACCGTTGAGGTTGTTCCCTTGCTCAGCCACTCTCTGTACAACTCACTTTGTCTAAGTCGCTCACAAGCCTCAAGGTAGAGCTTAAGCATCTTCTCAGGATATGCAATTGGTATCTCTCCCTCACCTCTCACAACAATCGCTTTTACTCTCTTGGAACCAAGTACAGCACCCATACCTGGTCTACCACCTGCACGTCCGTAGTTGTGTATGAGCGTGGCAAAGCGAACAAGATTCTCCCCAGCTGGGCCAATGCAGAGTACTGCACAGTCATTACCGTGTCTCTTCTTTAGCTCCTGCTCGCACTGACTTGTGGTTAAGCCCCAGAGATCGTCTGCAGGAAGGATCTCGCAGTCACCATCTTGTACAACGATGTAGGTAGGCTTCTCTGCACGTCCCTCAATTATTATTGCGTCAAATCCAGCCATCTTCAGGATTGGGCCAAAATGACCACCAACACAGCCATCACCATAGCCGTATGTCAGGGGCGATTTTGCAGCTATTACACACTTTCCACTTCCTGGAACAGGAGTACCCGTTAGAGGGCCAGTAGCGATGATAAGCTTGTTCTGAGGATCAAATGGGTCAATCCCTGCTGGACATTCGTCAAAGAGTATCTTAGCAGCTAGACCTCGCCCACCTAATAGTAGAGCAATGTCTTGCCAAGGAAGATCCTGAACGGTAATCTTGCCTCTCGTTAAGTCTATCCTCAGAATCTTACCTATGTACCCTCCTCTAGGTCTCATACCTGAGTGCACCAGTTGGACACACCTTCACGCATAGTGGATCGCCTCCACATAAGTCGCATTTTATAGGATATCTCGTGATAGGATCAATGAAGATCGCTCCATAGGGGCAGGCCTTAACACAGTCATGACATCTAACACATCGTGACTCTAGTATTACGAGAATACCATCTTTTGGCACTATAGCATCAGTTTCGCAGACCTTGGCGCACTTAGGTTCGTCACACATCCTACAGACATTAATGCGATGCTCAGGTCCTGTCCTTAGGAGAACTTCAGATATTCTGATGCGAGAGCGAGCTATTGATACGGCACCAGTGTGCTTTAGAGAACAGACTACCACACAGGACATACAGCCTGTACATTGCTCTTCATTGATGATTA
This sequence comes from Thermoproteales archaeon, assembly GCA_027068725.1. Classification (GTDB taxonomy): domain Archaea; phylum Thermoproteota; class Thermoprotei; order Thermoproteales; family Thermocladiaceae; genus JAADER01. The sequence goes on from JAMOMD010000034.1 coordinate 1,484, forward strand.
ACCTAGGCAACTAATGCACCAGCCTGTAGACAGCTTAGAGGCTTATAGCAATTATTAGGCATAGTGCCATTCTTTACGAAGACTCATATTTTGTATCAGCGACGCGAACGTTCATCACATTTGTCAGGCCCGCGGATTATCATCACTAAAACGAGGTCTCGAGATTAGGTCTATTAATCTCTGCCTAGGTCACACTAAGTAGAATGGTGACGAAGTTTAAGGTTGATCACTACGAGTTTGGGCGCATTGTAATAAATGGCAAGGAGTATACGCGTGACGTTATAGTAACTCCAACTAGAATAATAGACAACTGGTGGAGAAAAGAAGGACATAGGGTATGTCTAGAAGATCTAACTAAGTATGGAGTATTTAATGAGGATTTTGAAATAATAGTCTTTGGAACAGGATATCATGGTCTCGTTGTTATAGAGCAAGAAGTTATTGATGAATTAAAGAGGAGAGGAATACAGTACATTGCTGAGCCTACGCGTACAGCAGTAAAGAAATTTAACGAGCTTGTTGATCAGGGTAAGAAGGTTGTAGGCGCATTTCATCTGACCTGTTAAGAGGAATGATACGTTGCTGGTTTGATGCATTAACACCTAAACAAGCACGTATAGCAGCTATACTCTATAAAGAGCTTGAAAAATATTCAATTTATCTATTCATAACAACCAGAGAGTACCCATATGTGAGGGAAGTACTTGATAGCTCAGGAGTGCCTTACATAGTCATCGGAAAGTATGGAGGAGACTTGAAGAGTAAGCTCAGGTGCTATGCAGAGCGCATACTGCAGCTACTGGATACTATCGGTGAGTTCAGTGTAGCAATAGGTTTTCCAAGCCCGGAAATGCATAGGGTTGCTTTCGGATTAGGCAAGCCTATCATTACCCTGACCGATACTCCACAAGCCTACCACGTGAGTAAGCTTACACTTCCTCTCTCAACGTATGTCATTGTTCCAGCAGTATTTCCAGAGGATGCGCTTAGGAGATATATTCCAGCCGCAGAAATTTCGAAAGTTATTAAATTTAATGGTCTTTTCGAAGTTATGTGGATTAGAAGATACCTTAAGGAGATAGTAAATGAAGGTTCAAAACTACTTAAAGAACTTGAACTTGAGTCTGAGGAATTTGCAATATTTAGACCAGAAGAGAGTAGAGCTGCATACTACAGGTATGGGTCTAGTATTGAAATCTCGTTAAACATTGTTAGAAGACTAGTGTCTGAAGGTTTGAAAGTACTCGTTTTTCCTAGATACGAAGATCAGTTTGGTGTATTTGAAAATTATTTAAAAGATTATGTGAAGAATGGGAAAGTTCTTCTTGTGCGTGGTCGTCCTCTTGATCTAGTATTTCTGTACCCATATGCACGTGTTGTAATTACTGGTGGTCTGACGATGGCTACTGAGGCTGCTCTTATCGGTACTCCTGCACTTACTTACTTTCCTGAAGAACTTGGCATATGTCAGTTTCTTAGACAGTTTGGCTTACCGATCGTGCACGTTTATGATATGGCTAAGGTTTGTGATGTAGTTAGTGAGCTTCTGAGAAGCAGGAAGCTGACTATTGATCAGGTTAGTGAGGTTCTTGAGAAGATTGAGGATCCAACGTATGTGATAGTTGATAAGGTTCTGGAGCTTGCAGGTAGGTAATCATGGAGAAGGTTCTTGTAGTTGGTCTAGGAGAAGTGGGTAGACCACTGTTTGAGATAGTGCGTGAGAGTGGTCGTTTTGAGACATATGGATATGATGTTGATCCTTCTAAGACAGTACATAGGCTAGAGGAAATTCCTGAAAAAGTTGATTATCTTCACGTGTGTATACCCTGTAAGGACAAGTGGAGTTTCTTGAAGAGTGTGGAATTGTACGTTAGGAGGTTTAGGCCGAAACTAGTAGTTGTACATTCTACAGTTGTGCCAGGCACTTGTAGACTAATTCACGAGCAGCTTAATGTTCATGTAGTTCACAGCCCAGTGAGGGGGGTACATGCGAAAATGAAGGAGCATCTGAGATTTTGGACTAAGTGGATTGGTCCTGTATGTGAAGAATGTAGAAGCCTTGGCGAGACTCATCTGAGAGAGCTAGGGTTCAACATCAGGATTGCGAAAAATGCAGAGACAACAGAGCTAGCAAAGATCTGGGAGACAGTCATGCGTGCAGTACTGATAACTACGTGGCACGATATTCACAGGACATGCAGAGAATTCATGGCAGATATTGGTGAGGTTGCAGAGTTCATTGGTGAGGTTCACGAGGTTCTTAAAGATAGGCCCGTCTACTATCCTGGAGTCATTGGAGGTCACTGCCTAATACCAAATACGAGACTCCTGCTACAGGTATATTATAGTCCACTACTTGAGTACGTTCTCGAGTCTAACGAAGTCAGGAGGATCGAGCTAGAACATCCTGACATAAAGCAGGAAGTTGAGAAAGTGAAGAAGGTATGGGAACGATACATAAACAGGAACTACTTTTACTGAAAACTAGGCTAGAAA
>JAMOMD010000035.1 GCA_027068725.1 Thermoproteales archaeon
TTCTTGTGTTGCCTGGAGTTGGGTCTTTTGATGCTGCTATAAAGTACATAGATGAGAAAGTTCCTGAAGTTAGAAAAATTGCGGGATCTGTTCCAGTACTTGGTATATGTCTTGGTATGCAGATAATGTTTGAAGAAAGTGAAGAAGGTACACTACGTGGCTTGTGCTGGTTCTCAGGTAAGGTCAAGTTACTCAAAAGTTACAAGATTCCACATATTGGCTGGAATACTATCAGCAGAGTAAGGGATAGTCCTGTTCTTGAGAATATCCCAGACGGATCATACTTCTACTTTGCCCATAGCTACTGCGTCTACTATAGTGAAAATGTTACAGTCGCAAGAGCAGTCACAACGTTTGATGAGACAACTTTCGTAAGTGTTCTAGCAGATGAAGAGAAGTGCATCTTTGGCACTCAGTTCCATCCTGAAAGAAGTAGCAAGCCTGGACTTCAGTTTCTTAGAAATGTCCTAAAGATGTGTACTAGATGAGGGCAGACAGGTCAGTAAATTGGCCCTTCCTCACCTTTCAGGGCGCGAAAACTTCATCATTTATCGATGGAGGCTCTTCCCTTTGTCTTCTCCATGTGCCTCTTTATTAATACCTCGCACACGTCCTCTATAGACACGCCCTTAACACGCATCAGAACTATCAGATGGTATATTAGATCTGCACACTCTTCAACAAGTCTAGACTTGTCCTCATGTAATGCGGCAATGATTACTTCTCCAGCTTCTTCAAGTACCTTCTTGCAGACTTTTCCTATTCCCTGAGATACAAGTCTATAGGTGTAGCTTTCTGGAGATCCTGATCTTATTCTCTCATCTACCACGTTCTCTAGTGTTCGTAGAAATTCTATGTTAGACATGTCTAGTCACCAAGCATCTCGAGTCCTCTTTTATGTAATGTCATGTTCTCTAACTCTGCCACAACTATGCCATGCTTGATGAGAGACTTATCGAAATGCTCTACGACTGCTATGCATTTGGCAAAGTCTAGAGGAGTCATTGTGCCTCTACTTCTTGCAAATCCTGACGTGGGGAGCACATGGCAAGGACCAGCACAGTAGTCTAGGTATGTGCAGGACGTGTTTAGTGAGATTACTCCTGCATTTCTTACTTCTCTAATAATTTTCTTAGCTTCCTTAACATCGTCAACGAGAATCTCGACATGTTCTGGTGCAAAATTATTAATGAACTCGATTACTTGACCTACATCATCTACTAGAAGAGTCACAAGTCTGCCAAGTAGCTTCTCTTTACTGAGCCTGTTATACTCTTCCTCGAATAGGTTAAGCACATTCTCTCTCTTCGATAAGACCACTGCAATGCTTGCTGACCCATGTTCAAGTTCTGCAAGCGTATCAGCCACTCCTTGCCTAATCTTCTTCTCGTCACTAGTATCTACATACAGCACAAGCTCTGTTGGTCCCTCGATCCCATCAATTGCAACACGTGACGATACTACGTACTTGGCAGCTTGTATGTACATGTTTCCTGGACCAAAGATCTTGTCTACCTTAGGTATTGTCTCGGTTCCGTATGCCATTGCGGCTATGCAAGCAACTCCATTACCAACATAGAGACTGCAGTTCGGTATCTTCAGGATAGCGTACGCGAACGCTTCACTAATTTTCTTACCTGGCACTGGTGGTGTTGTGACTACTATTTCTCTACAGCCAGCTACATGAGCTAGTGAAGATAGCATTATTAATGTTGAAATGTAGTTTCTAGGAACATACAGTCCTGGTCTATCTATTGGAACATATCTGAATGTTATTATCATTCCTCTACATACGAATATTCTATCCTTCTGAACAAGTACCTTATTAACATTTACAACATGTTCAAATATTGTATCTATTGCCTGTTTAACAACATCACTAACATTTGATGATATTTCACGGATCTCGCTCAGTTCAACTTTTGGTGTTGATATTTCTACATTATCTATCTTTTTCGTGTACTCTACTACTGCTCTATCACCCATTTTCGCGACATCTTCTATAATCTTCTTGACCTTCTGTACGTACTCTTCAATGTTTAGTTCTCTACTTAGGAGACTCTCAAGCTCTTGCTTAGAGAGGTCTTGAAGTCTCTTCATTCAGGGTCATGATTGCTCAATGATTTTAAGGAGAACCCATCCACGTACCTCAATGTTCACTAAGGCTAGTGAAGAGAAGAACTATCTGCTGGCTATACCGAGCAAGGGCAGGCTTGTTGAGCCCACTCTTCAGCTATTGAGTAGTGTTGGTCTGAAGCTGTATTCCATGGATGAGAGAGCACTCATAGTTCAGACTAACTGGCCGATGCTCAATGTTGTGCGTCTCAGACCTGAGGATATACCAAGCATTGTTGAGACAGGTGCAGCAATAATGGGAATAACAGGCTACGACTACATAGTTGAGGCTGGTGCTGATGTTGAGGTTGTGCTTGATCTCGGATTTGGGAAAGGTAAGATTGTTCTAGCAGTACCAGAGAAGAGCAAGATCACAAGTCCTGAAGAGATTCCTGATGGTGCTAGAGTCGCTACAAAGTACGTGAACATTGCTAGAAAGTTCTTCGAGACGATTGGTAAACAAGTCAAGATTGTCAAAGTCTCAGGAAGTGTTGAAGTGATGCCTCAGCTCGGTGCTGCTGATGCTATAGTTGATGTAATGTCAACAGGAACTACACTTAGAGTACATGCACTGCGTCCAGTATGTACAATACTCGAGTCAGGTGCTAAGCTCATTGTTACTCGACAGCTACCTGATGGTGATGCTAGATACGTTGTTGACAAGTTCGTGACCTTGGTGAGAGCCGTCCTAGAGTCTCAGGGAAAGAAGCTCATCCTGATGAATGTTCCTGATGAGACGCTGAGTGACGTTCTGAAGCTTGTTCCTGCCATGGAGGGACCAATGGTTGCTAAGATTGCCTCAAAGTCAGGTAGGACAATGTGGGAAGTTCTCACTGTTGTTAGTGAGGACGAGATTCCTGACCTTGTTATGAGATTGAAAAATCTTGGCGTAAAGGACATACTTGTACTGAGCATTGAGAAGGTCATACCATGACTGAGCTGAAGATCCTGAAGCTGCCAGAGGACAAGGCTAGAGAAATAGCAGACAAGCTATGGTACAGACATATCGATAATACAGTAGTTGCCGTGGTGCAGGACTACGAGACTAGGGAAGTTCTCATGGTTGCTTACATGAACAGAGAGGCTGTGATCAAGACCTTGACGACGGGTCTTGCACACTTCTGGTCAACTACACGTAAGAAACTGTGGCTTAAGGGAGAGACTTCAGGAAATTATCAGTACGTGATCGAGTTCAGGATTGACTGTGATAGAGACGCAGTTCTACTACTTGTTAAGCCAGCGGGACCTGCCTGTCATCTAGGGTACAGGTCATGTTTTGATGCTGAGAAGATCAGCCCTGCATAGTGTGCTCATCTAGTCACGTTGCCCAAGCCTCATCATCTGTTCTCTATGCATCTCTGACCTAGGCAGGTAGAGTTAAAAAGTGAATTCGATAGAATGTGAAGCGCGGGAGTGTCACCATTGTTCAGAAGAATAGAGCACTTGATACATGGTGTAACTAGAACGTACCTACTGAGATGGTTCTACATATCTAGCATAATTGGCATAATAACAGGGACACTTGTATGGATTCTAGGTAAGACAACTCACCTAATTTTAGAACACACAATACTGCCTCTCTTGGAAGAGCACGTAAGATCACTTAGAATATGCACATTTAACGTAGACGTATTCCTGAAACTCTTCATTGCACTACTAGTAGGTCATTTCCTGAGCTACCTGATCGTTAGCAAGGTCTGTGAGGAAGCTAGAGGCTCAGGATGTGATTTAGCTTTCTATAACTATTCAGGAAGAAGATACTTGTTCAGGCTCAGAGTCCCCTTCATGAAGGTCATTGCAACAATACCAACACTAGGCCTTGGTGCAAGTGTTGGTAAGGAGGGTCCAGCAGTACTGAT
>JAMOMD010000036.1 GCA_027068725.1 Thermoproteales archaeon
AATATACTTCGCATAATATACTTTTGAAAAAGTGAGTTAGTAAACATTCTATAAAACAAGAATCTTATACAGTAAGCTTTAATTTTAAAAACGCAAGAAATTTTAGAATTCTAATTGTAAGTTTTTGTCTTTTCTCATTTTAACTCCTTACTTAGCCCTATCTATTTTCCTTAGAAATTTAGTAAAGAAAAATTATGAAAAATTATACGTATGGTGTAAGGTAAATGCACCTGAGTATTCTTATGACCGTCTTTATATCCTCGGCTGTTACTGTTTTTCTTCCTGCATGTTTTGCTAGTTCTACACTTCTTGTAGCTATTTCATAAGCTATTGCTTCCAGTATGTCTCTTAGAACTATTACAGCTTCTTCACTTACTCTTTCAGCACCTGCCTTGTGTAGTATCCTGTCTATTGGTGCTAGTGGAATGTCGTGCTCAGGCATCTTTCAAGAATTTTGGGAGAAATCGCGTGAATTTTAACTCTTTTCTTCTTGTTTTTCGACATTCTCCTGAGTTGCAGATTGTGTTGTTTGTTGATTTTCTTTAGGTCTCTTTTGCTTCTTTTCGCCACGTTTCTGTACTGGTTTCCTAGGAGTCCTAGTCTCTTGTAGAAGTTCTTCCTGATTTACATCGTCTAGTTTTACGGTAAATGTCGATATTTTTGTTCGACATAGGTAGAACATCTTTCCACAATTCTCGCACTGGCACAGATTTACTATTAGAAAGCGACGCGTGTCGCTCAGCACTTGTTCAACTTTTCTCCACTTTGGTAGTCCACAGTAAGGGCAAGATACTGACATTGTGTGATACTCGCCGTTAGGGAGATAAAACCATGTTTGTACTGGTCAATGGGATGATGAGCGATGGCTGCTTTGATTAGATGATAAGTCCTTGGCGGATACTGACCTTACACTATTGCTCGCACTTACATATTGTCTCGATTGTGTTTAGATCTTCCTCGTTAAGCATGTATGGCATTAAGGCTAGTGCTAGAATTCTTCCAAGCATTGTTAATGATTTGTCGTTTCGAATTATTCTTGCTTCTTGTAATATTTTCTCATCGATGTACTTTGGTGAAGCAAGCATGTAGTTCTCTAATGCTCTAATGATTGTTGGTTTTCCCATAGTACTCCTGACCTTGTATGTGCATATTCTGCGTAATGTGCCAAATATTGGAAACAGGTAGGAGACTCGTATGCTAGACATAATGCTCCTAGGATTATCAATTTCCCTACTAAGCTCTACCTCGAGTTCTATAGCCTCAGTCTGTGCAAGCTGAGCCATAACTCTTGGACGAAGTATTGTAACAAGTTCTCTAAGGTCTATACATTTTGCATCACTATTCATAATAAGCTCTAGAGTACGCCAGTAGGCAGGTACAGAATGCTCGGCACTCAAGTACTGTAGTTTGATGCTTAGGCTATTTCTAGTAATGTGTGGTTTAGCAATATGTTGAGACCAGGTAATCCTCTGTATGGCTCCTCTATTTATTTCGCCTTTAGTTAGAACTGATAGATCATTTGATGGTATAGGCACAGGTCTAGATATGACTAATGATAGTTTTCTTATATCAACAATGTTCTGAAAGGATAATCTAAGCCATCCAAAGTCGAAGAGAGGTATTCTTACACCTACTCTGAGCTTCATTATATTCTACCCTTAACATTCTTCAAAATGAAGAAAGTGTGAAGGAAGGATACTTTATTATATGGCTGTCTTACTTGAACTTTCCTGCATCTAGCATCTGTTTCACGATTGTGAATAAGTTTGTTTTTGTCCCTACCCTCCACGCATAGGCCGTCACCCTCTCCCAGTGCGGCAGGGGTCACTATGTTGCATGATGCGTTACATGTCTGCGATGTCCCTACCCTCCACGAGACCCCCGCCGCCCCAGGAGAGGGAAGCGACGAGAGCCCCGTGGAGGGTAGGGACTGGCTGTCTATTACTAGTCTGTAAGTGTCGGCTAGTAGTGATCTAAATGCTAGCTCTGCCATGTTCGTAGCAGCGTTCTCGTCTCTGTCAATTCTTCCATGCTCTCTACAGACTACACTACGTCCAATCTTCTTGCATATGGATACTGTGTTTCTTGTTATTAGACAGTGTGAGCATATTAGTGTAGTTCTGTACGGTTCTGTTAGCATTGTTACATAGGAGTTGTTACACAGATATACTTGACTCCATATTCTGCTATTTCTTGAAGCATAGCCTATATCAATGGGAGGCTCATTTAAGATTGCAAACATTTTTGATTTTCTGAAAATATCAAATTTCAGATGCTTGTAGGCACCTAACCTGCATTTTCCACTAAATACTAGATCGTCTAGGTGTTCCATATTGACAACTGTGTACTTATCTTTGGCTATGTAGTTTATTAGTGTTGTACAAGCGTCGCAGTGTATCTTTCTGAAATTATCAAAGTTTATTTTAACGATTGTAAGCTCTCTAGAACCTACATTTAAGATTCTTAGCGCGTAGTCTTTGAGGTCTATTTTAGTGAATGTCTCGAGAACTTTACTTGCAGTCTTATTTGCACTATCTGATAGTAATGCCATTGTTATGTTATTTTTGTTTACGTCTATTCCTATTATAGTAGCTGCTCCTAGTTTGAGATCGATATCAGGATTCCTATGCACGAGACTAAGGTGCAGGTCACTCAGAATGTTCTTTATCAAGTGCATAGATGAACAGTTCTCATCAATTATGCTCACTGCATAACATTTATGTACACATGATATCGTGTAGGTCCCATTACCAGTAGCGCCCTTGTGCGCCCCGTGTTTCTTGGAGGGAGAGCTGAGATAAGCCAATCAATATCTTCCTGAGATAGATTAAACACGCTTGCAAGATTAGCAACGTACGAGTCTGGACCACCTAGTAATATTGCCAGACCAATATTCTCAATAACTGCATATGTTAAATCCGATATCGATTGTGTTATTAGTACTGTACCTACTCCAAGTTTTCTAAATCCACGTATTGTCAATTCCAAAAGTCTCGATCTTAGAACATAGTAAGCCTCATCAACAACTATGACGTACCTTAAGCTACTCTTGCCCTCGGAGCTCGCTAACCATGTGTATAATGTGTCAAACATTGTTAGCATTAGGAATGATAGCACATCAGGACTGTGAAGCACCTGTTTGAAATTGAATATTATTATTTTTGACTTTCCAAGCAGATCTCTGATACTTACGAATTTCGCACATTTTAAAATATCTTCAATTCTCTGGAAGAGTAGCCTCTCTTCAGGAATAGGAGATTCCTGTTTAAGTTTTCTAAGTACTAAGCTAGGATTGTTATGCAGTTTTTGCCTATACACTGTGACTAAGCTATCATATGTTTTATCGGAAAGCTTTATATTGAAAGAGTCTTCTATTGCAAGCGTTAATCTATGAACTTTCTCACTTACCGTTAATGAGCACGTGTCAAATATGTTAATAATGTTTTCTTTAATATTTATGACTTCAACATTTGTCTTAACTTTATCTTTCAGCAAATTCTCATACTCTCCATGAGGATCAAATATTATTACATGTACGTTCTGTGTAGTAAGTTGTTGTAAAATACGTGAGGCTGTCCTAGTTTTGCCCATGCCTGTTGGTCCTACTATCATTATATGTCTACTCGAGAGCTCGTTCAGGTCTACTGTCACACTCTTGCCACTTCTGTCTGTTCCAAGGTCGATGCAGCATGATGAATAGTCATTTGTTGCTGTTCTGCCCTGAAGTGGAAGTAGTGGCACTATATCGCGTGTAAGTGCGTAAACTGTGTATGGCGACTTCGTAAGTCCTAGGAATGCTTCTCTTCGGAATGTGAAGAATCCCTGTAGCGCATCTGCAGTATAGCTGTCGACATACATCGCGATTAACAGCGGCTCTTCACCCTCGCTAATCCTGTCAATTACGGTCTTCCATTTCATAACCTCAGCATATCCTTTACCACGCTCTCTAACG
>JAMOMD010000037.1 GCA_027068725.1 Thermoproteales archaeon
TCTTCTATCCCAGAAGTTTGCACCTGCACAAAGTCTTGCAATGTATAGGCAGTGCGGCAGGTCTGGTCTAGCTTCCTCGCTTGATGGTATTATTGTATATCCGTCAGATACTGATCCGTCAGGATAGTAGACTTCCTCAAGATACCAGAACTCGTAATCAAAATCGTATAGCCTTAGAAGGTTGTTAAGCTCGTCCATGTTATCTACCTGAACGACCGCACCCCACACCTCGTCTCCTGTTGATCCTGTATGTTCGAGTGTTAGAACTATGCCGAACGTCTTGCTGGCCTTGGAGAATCTTCTTCTGAAACCTCTTATGTAGGCTGCCCAGATCTTGTTATCAATCATCTTCTGCACAGTCTTTGGACTAGAGTCTCCTGTCAGCAAGTAGCTGATCAGTGATGGGTCTACCAGTATGTCGTATACGAACATGTAGAATGGTGGTTCAACCTTCTCTGCCTTTCTGAACTTGCTCATCAAGTCAACTTAGGCTAGGTCTAGGTTATTGAGATTTAACGAAGAGAAAAGAGAGAAGACAACGCAGATACGCGAGCTGTCGAGACAGATACCTGAGATATATGGGATGTTTCTTGAACTTACCAGTTTTTAGGAGTCTTACTCAACTGGCTGCTCTGTCTTACCTATCGCCTTCCTGACTGTCTTGCCGTTTGGACATTTGAATAGTCCAATTATGACTCCTTTCCTGCCCTTTGGTGCTAGTACCCATGCCTTGACTGGCTTTAGCTTGATGACCTGACCATCACAGTCAACCTCGTACTCCTTCTCTAGGTAGGGTGTTAGGTCGATTGGCATGTGATTGGTATGGAGACCATGAATATAAGCTCAACTCATTATTTACGAGGTCATTCACGTTTACGTGTTTTCTCTTTTTAAATACCTTGTAATGTCAGGATAGGTGCAGATGAGGCGCGATTGAGAAGAATTTTGTTTTTCTGAGCCTCCTTGATGCTTATCTAAACTTTGTGCTTATTCTATAGTACTCTAATACATCTTTAGCCTTCTCTCTACGTTCACGTAGCTCCTGTAACAGCCTCACTATATGCTCATAAAGTATGAGTTTGCACTCTCCGCAGATCAGGTTTCCTGACTTGCAGTCATTATATATCTTCGATACCAAGCTATCATCATCAACATAGGCCTGGAAGTACCTGTACACAACACACACGTCAGGATTGCCGCCTAGCTTTCGCTGTAGCTCCTTCGTGGGCTGTCCACCTGTGAGTGCGTTCATTATCTTCTTCTTCACTGTCTTATCATCATCAAGTATGTAAATGGCAGTCTCGGGACGTGAAGAGCTCATCTTTTCTTCTCCTGTTAGTGCAGGCACAAACTTGCAGTATATTGTACATGGCTTAGGATAGCCTAGCCTATCAGCAACATCTCTAGCGAGACGGAAGTAGGGATCCTGATCTATTCCTGCCGGTATCAGTACTGGCGTCTCTTCTCTATAGAGTTCTGTTGGTAAGAACGCGACAGCTATCTGTAGCGTAGGGAAGAATACTGCACCAACGTTTGTGGAGTCTGTAAAACCGAACGTGTGCTTCACGGTAGATAAGGTCAGGCACTTGGCTACACGTATAGCAATTCTATACAGGTACTTAATGTCCTCAGTATCTATTATTAGATGTAGCTGCTCTGGCTTGAAACCTATTGCTATCAGCGTCAGAGCATTATCGTAGGCGTACTTGTTAGCTTCCTCTAAGGGTAGGTCTCTAACAAGGAACTTCTCATCGTCAGTCATCTCAAAGAACAGCTCGACACCGAACCTATCGCATAGCCACTTTGCAAACATCCAGGGCAGGATGTGTCCTAAGTGAAGATCTGCGCTAGGACCACGACCCGTGTATAGTGCCCATCTCTGACCCTTCTCTATTCTCTGTAGAATAGAGTCCAATCCACGATGTGCAAAGAAGAAGCCTCTTCTCAGAAGATAGTGAAGTTCCCCACCTGCAAGTTTTCTGATCTGCTCAAGTTCGCTCTCTGTAATCAGTTTGACACCAAAGTGCTCGGCAAGTTTCCTGTAGTCTACTTTTCCACGTACTTCCCATGGAGTTACTTCAAAACTAGCAGTGTCCTGTGTACGTGTCTCCACAATACGAGATCCCAAGCAGTGGTGAAGAATGGAAGGTTTTTAACATAATCTAGTGCTCACACAGCTGCACTATTCTGCGCATTGAGGCATAGTTATCAACTATCTCACGCAGAAACGTCTCAATACACGAGGGACAGAGAATCATGTCTGCTGAGGCAAAGCCTATTGGAACAGTCTCGTATACTAGCTTCCTGAGATCTAGCTGACCAAGTATGTTTCTGAGCTTCTCTACACCACAGGTAGAGCCTACAAGATCCTGAAATGCGTGCTCAACTCCTCTAAGCCAGCCACTTAGCAGATCTCTTCTGATGGATATTCTGATGACCTCATTATTGAGAAGTTTCTGCCACTCAAATACTCTAAGAAGAACAGCAAGAGCAATAACACTATCAGGACTTCTGCGTGAGGCCTCGTCAAGCCTATCTCTGAGTCTTTGCAGAAGTTTACTACAGTACTCGGCAGCAAGTCGAGAACAGACCTCAGACTTGACCTTGTCCACGTAAGTTATGTCTCTTATAGTTGGTGACTCGTAGTCCTCGTAAGCTGATGAGTATATGAGCTTCCTGATGGTGCTAAGATCCTCCTTAAGCTCAAGTATGTTACCTACCTTGTCTCTATAGTACTCGCTGACAAGCGTCAGAATTGGGTCTATGTTCATCGTGTATAGATACCCTACCAGGATCGGGTACAGCTCAATCTCTTTACTAATCCACTTAGATAACGTATCCACTATGTTTGTCACTAGGTTACTTGACATTGTTCTACTCTAGATTAGTGCTTATTTAAAAGGGAGAACGTCCAAAGTACAGACCAAGTAATGGATATTCATCTCGCCTTCATACCTGACGGGAATAGGAGATGGGCCTTAAAGAACAAGGTTCCAATACAAATGGCGTACGAGGCTGGGATAGCTAAGATTAGGGAGATAGTTGAGCATTACGCAACTACTAGAAGAGTTAAGTACCTCACATTCTATGTACTGTCATTAGAAAATATTAAAAACAGGTCTAGAATTGAGCTCGAAATATTGTATAAACTACTAGTCAGAGAGCTTCGAAAAGTTAGAGAAGACCCAAAGATATACGAGAAAGGCGTTAGAATAAGAGTTATTGGAGTAAAAGAAATTCTCCCAACAGAAGTACAGGAAGAAATAAAATTAACAGAAGAAGCAACAAGAAACAACAATAACTGCATAGTTAATCTCGCAGTCGCGTATGGTGGTGTTGCAGAGCCTGTCCATGTCATACTTAGCAAGATCAAGACTCAGGGGAAGGCTAGCGTACTTGAGGAACTTATGGCATCAAGTGGTCTAGAATCTGTCCGCTACATGCCAGATGTGCCTGAGCCACTTGCAGTAATTAGGACGGGAGGTGAAGTTAGGATAAGTAACTTTCTCATACCATACATAGTTGGGGCTAGACTTGTCGTTTTCAAGAAGTACTGGCCTGAAATAACGATACAGGACATCGAGACAGTGCTCGATCAGCTACTTGGAAATAGTAAAAACATCACAACATAATGTTTAGCTAGATGGTGCGCCTTCTAGTAGTATCAGACACGCATGGAGAACTTGACAATGTGAAGAAACTAGTAGAGAAGGCTCGCACTATAAAGCCTGACATAGTGATACACCTCGGCGATGACTCGCCCGATGCTGAGCCACTTAAGGAAATTGGTGCTCAGCTATACGTTGTCCCTGGAGTGTTTGAGCCACATTATAAGGATCCTCAGACAAAGAGAAGACTAGTCATCGAGGTTGAAGGTCTGAAAATACTATTATCGCATACAGATACGAAG
>JAMOMD010000038.1 GCA_027068725.1 Thermoproteales archaeon
TGTCGCCCTTCTCGACTACTTCAACGTCCTTTCCAATAAGTTCCTTTAGCCTCTTTATGTTAACACCACCTCTGCCTACTGCTAGTGGTGCAAAGCCTTTGTCTACGACAAATATTATCCTGTTATACTGTGGGTCAATTATAGTGTCAAGTGGAACTATTCCAGTAATTTTCTCAAAAAGTGCTGCGTATCTGAGTTCCTCTTCTGTGAGTCTTATGTTGGGCATGGTTTCACCCTTATGCTGTCGATGCTAGTTCCATTAGATTACTCTCTCCAGGATCAATTACTGCAAGTGAGGCTACTTTAAATGGTTTTCCACATGCTGCACCAAGCTCCCAGCTTGAGCCTGGGTACACGATTACAGGTATCTGCGCTAGCTTTGCATAATATTCGACGTCACTCTTTATGTTTGGTGGAGCGTTTGCAGCAACTACCACGAGCTTTGCTTCACCTCTTAGAATTGCTTTTATTGTCTGCCGTGTGCCTAGAACGACTTTACCTGTGTTTATTGCTACCTTGAGCTCTCTTGCTAGGTCTACCATTGTTGTGCACGCATTTAGGTCGGTTTATAAGCCTTTTCTAAAGTGCAGAATGTTCACTAGGCTACTCGTACTCCATCATTAGCTCGACCATTCCAGTACCGACAGGCACGTACTTTCCTGCTATTACGTTCTCTACGACGCTTCTGAACTTCTCTACTTCTCCACGTAGCGCAGCTTCAACTAGGTTTCTCACAGTTACCTCAAATGCAGCTCTTGCAAGTGGGCTCTCCTTCTCTCCTGCAACACCATGACGGCCAACCTGCTTCACACGTCCACTCCACGTCATGACGTCGGCTACCAGCATTATGTGTCTTGGGTCTACCGTCAGACCCTGCTCGTCCAGCACCTTCTTCAGCTCGCGCATTATTACTGTCCTAGCCGCTTCTATTCCAAGCACTTCTGCTACCTCATGAATATCGTTACTTATTGTTCTTCTATAGTCGACTCCCTCCATTGTCAGGACTGCCTCAAGGTTTGTGCCCTCTGTCCTTATGACCCACTCATCGCCTTCTTTTCTAGCAAGAGCCTTCTTCACGTTCTTTATTCCTGCTAGTCTTGTCTGAAGCACCTTGTCACGCACTTTCCTGAGCTTGACCGGATCAACTTCTTGTAGAGTTATTATTATGTGATTACCCTCTATCTTGACCTCTGCTCCTTTTCCTCTTATTCTATCAAGCGCCTTCTTTACATCGTTTATTGTGAGGTTCCAGTACCTCAGCTGCTGTGGGTCTAGCTCAATGACTATGGTTCCAGAGATGTAATCTATGTCAACGGATTTTGCAACGTTCTCAATAGTTACCAGCTGTATCTTCTTAGCAATCTCGAGGGCCTTCTCGCCATCTTTCGCGTACTCTCCCATCAGGTACACGGTCATCATTGGTCTTGACGGCTTTCTTCTAGCGTCAACAATCTCGATCATTCTTGGTAGACCAAGAGCCATCGAGAACTCTCTCAGTCCTGCATAGTGGAACGATCTAAGGACCATCTGTGTACTTGGCTCGCCTATTGACTGTGCTGTTACGATACCAATTGCCTCGCCTGGATCAATTATTGTCTTATAGTACGTCGTTATTGCAAGATGCATCAGCTTCTCAAGCTGTTCACGCGTTATCTTGAGACCTTTGACCTTGCTTATGAGCTCATCTACAAATGACTTTGGCAAAATTGAGTAAAGTCTCGAAAGTTCCTTCACGACTTCCTCTTCAGGAAGGAATTCTTGCTTCGCAGAAGGTGCAGACATGATCTAGCCAGTGTGTAAGATAGTAATAGGTTAAAAATGTTGTCTTGGTGCCGCCGCCGGGATTTGAACCCGGGACCTGCCGGTTATGAGCCGGCCGCTCTACCCAGGCTGAGCTACGGCGGCTATTAAATCTCGAGTTCGAAGACAGAAAGACCCCTAATAAGCATTTCTCAAAGAACTATCTAGATGATGAGAGGCTATTTCGCTGACCGGTGACGACTCTCGCCATAGCTGAATAATATCTCAAGAATAGCCTAGTAGTATCGCGTAGGTTTATCAGTATACGTAAAGTACACGTGTACGGAAATTACCACTAAGTGCCACACATTGTAGGAGATAGAAGTAGTAAGAAGGCAAGCAACTGCAAGAGCGCGAGTACTGTAAAGACCAAAATTTTCGTTATAACTAGGATAAAGCCAAGATCACGAAATATATCGCCAAGGCTCTGTAACTATCTGCTTCGGGTATTATTATCATTTCTCAAAGAATGCCCTTATGTACTCGCCTATGGTAAAGATAAGCTTAGGTTATCAGACTTAGATAACAATTTCTACATAGAGATTACATTAAAGAGTAACGAGTTCGTTATTAGGCATGTTAAAGATTTACCAGATGATTTCAAGCGGCTCGTTACAAAAGTTAAGAGTGTTTTACTAGAGCTTGCATTAGCTAAGAACTTTGTGCTATTGAAAATTAGTAATAGGAGGAGTCGAGATCTAGAGATCTGTTTTGAAAATGTTTCGAAAGAGCTTGCATATATACTGATGGAGAAACTTAAATTTAATAAGAAGGAAAGCTCTAGAACTCTATGTAAGCTCTATAGTGGACCTTGCGGTGACTCCTTAGCGTTTCAGGATATAGTTCATCTATGCCAGCTGGCTAAGCTTAGGGGCTATGTAGTTCTCTACGTTAATGATAGATGTGTTCTGAAGATTGACAGAATAGAAGATGTGTGGAGTATAATTCTTGGTAGAGGTTTGTAGTATTATTCCATTTATTCAACTATTATAACTTTCATTAAGTTAGTAGTTTCTTCACGTATTCCTCCTGTCATTACTACAATATCTCCAATAGATACTTCTTTCTCTTTAACAAGCTCATTCAAGAGTTTTGTCAGTGTTGCCCAGATGTCTTGTCCTTCCTGAACGTGCACTGGCTTTACTCCCCATAGAAGCTGTAGTTGACGAACTAATTTTCTCGAGCTTGCTGCTACGTAGATTGGTGTCCTAGGTCTAAACCTACTTACTCTTCTTGCCGTTGTGCCACCGCGCGTGTATATTAGTATTTTTGCGTTCAGGTTAAGAGCAACCTGAGCAACACTGTGCGCAAATCGATCGTATATATTTCCACGAGGATAATCTACCTGAACCTCAAGTCTCTGCTCTGCCTCTTCTATTATTCTTCTAAGCCAGCGTACAGCCTCAACAGGATACTTTCCTATTGCTGTCTCGTCTGCTAGCATTAGTGCATCAGCGCCTTGTCTGACAGCAGCCATGACATCAACAACCTCGGATCTTGTAGGCATGGGTTTCTCAACCATTGACTCGAGCAGCTGTGTTGCAACAATGACAGGCTTAGCGTAGTATAGTGCTTTTCTTATTATGAGTTCCTGAATTTGTGGTATTTTCTCTAGTGGAAAGTACATTGCTAGATCACCTCTTGCAACAAGGAGAGCATCTGCCTCTCTTGCAATGGAGTCCAAGTTCTCTACAGCAGACTTAGTTTCTATTTTTGCTATTATCTTAATGTTATCCTTTCCCTTATCCTGAAGAATGTCTCTCAGCACTCTTATGTCATCTGAAGTCCTGACGAACGATAGTGCAAGATAGTCCACGTCTGCCTCTATGCTGAACTCTATGTCTGCTAGATCCTTCTCTGTTATGCAGGGAAGAGGAATATCTTTTCCAAGTATAGTGAATGTCTGCTCCGACTTGCATGTGCCATCATTAAGTGCTTGACAGCGCGCTACATCAACTTGCACATCCTCAACCCTGAGCCATACCGCGCCTGCGCCTAGTACGACAATATCTCCTTCTTCGATAAGTTCGAATACCTTCCTGTTAGGTATCGGTATCTCTTTCTTTTCAGCTGTGCCTGTC
>JAMOMD010000039.1 GCA_027068725.1 Thermoproteales archaeon
CTTAGATGTGTCCTCAAGAATTATCCTGATAGCCTCTTCGATATCTCTTACAAGCTTCCTTATATACTCCCTATTGACATTTTCAACATTGCTATACTTCACAGAAATATCTCATTAATCGGAAAAATATATGCACATACGTTACGATTTAGAAAAGCCCAGAACACATAGAATTCAAATGAAAAGGACTCAAACACCGTAGTCTCTTCCTAGGTAGTTCTTTCAATAAAAACGCTAATACTTAACCTGATTTGAGGAAATTCGAGTAGTAAGATGAGTATTCTAGTGAACATTCTTGAAAAGGAGAACTTAGTAATGTACAAACACCGGATTCTCCTGAAGCCCAGTTAATGAGATATTTGAAAGAGCGCGACCTGACCTGAGCATAGGTAGGTACTATGTATGGCAGGTGCCGATGTAGAGAGAGCTAATGAAGAGAGTACTGGTCAGCACATAGCTAGGCTGCGAGATTTCACTTAGGCTCACGTTGAGACTCCACAAAGTTTATCTATAACAGTTTTAAGTTTTCTTAGCGTTTCTATATCGTCTACGAGTCTTTCGAAGTCAATGTCTCTAAATATGAATTCTTCCAGATTATGAAAACATCTCATTATTGCTAGCAAAAGTGTCAACTTCTTATGAGCATTCTTGCTTTTTATTATTAGCTCTAAAATTTCAGGATATTTTCTCTCTAGCTCTTTCACAAGATTTTTATGCGAATAGATTATGAAGTCCTCTATCGCATGCTTGTGTGTAGCTAGTCCTTCCAGTTCTTTGCCGAAGATTCCTTGTATTATTATCAATAGTTGAATGTTAGTGTTTCCAAAAGAGTATATAACAACTTCTCGATATCCTCTACCACGATCAATTTCTTCTAGTTTTGTTCTTACATTACTAGTAACTCCTCTTAACATACTCTCTACTTTCCCTTCTGGATCCTCTTCCTCAGCATCTTCTGCAATCACTACATAATCTATGCTATGTTCTGAGCTGCCTAACAGGTATTCTATAAGAGTCTGTGTAGTATAAGTAACCTCTCTTTCAGAAGGGAGTATTATTACATTTAAGCAATTAGGGGAGTTCGTGTCCTTTTTTACAAGTCTTAAGACAGCGAGCTTACTTATCTTAGGATTTAATTGTTTTAGCACAGTTTTTATTACTTTTTCTCGTTCAGTCTTGAAATCTCTTGAATCCAGATCAATTACTTCTAACTGCTTACTGTATGTTTTCATTATTAACGCTTTGTAGAATGTCCTGTCTGTAGGTCCAGGTACTATAATCACTATATTTTTACACACTTCTACCATAGTATAATCAGAGTCTCAGATCTATGGACAGGTCTTCAAGAGACTTGTATGCTATATCGCCTCTCCAGCTGCCTTTACATACGACAGTTCCGCTATCGGTTAAGTGAACTCTTTTCACGTTAGTAATATCGTACATATTATGTTCCATAGATTTGCTCAATAGTTCGCGTAGAAATTCTATGCTCTGTGTAGCAAGTATGACTTGGCAGCCCTGTTCGACAAGTCCTATGATAAAGTCCGCCATTGTAGATAAACCATCAGGATGAACGTACGCCTCTGGCGTATCCACGAGGAATAAAGAGTCCTTACCAGAGATTGCATATAGCAAGCCCATGAAAGCTGCCATTCTGTGACCATCGCTGAGATCGTACACTGATATTCTTCTACCATCAGCAAGTTTCAGATGTAATTCCAAGTCCAGAGAGTATCTGCCGGGTGCTAGCTCAAACCCCTCTACTTCACCAATGTACTTTCTCAATATATCTATTGCACTCTTCTCATTAGATAATCCTTCATAAATATATGCTCTATAAAGCCTTTCAAAGACACCTGGCTTGTGTACAAATCCTGAGTAGAATACTACAAGCTTGGGTATACGTAATTTTTCTCGAATATCTTCACGTATAATAGTAAGGAATCTCGGTCTTCGAAGGATTACAAGCTTATTTATTTCCCCTTCTTGTATAGTATATACTAGGAACAGTACCCTGCTCCAGATAGGGTGTAATTGAGCAACTTTTAATAGCTCTATATCCGATTTGCTTGTCTTAACCATTGATATATTTCTCACCGCAAACACATAAGGTACTTCTATAACCTCTAGCTGGTCTTTCTTTAGAATGTCCAGGAGTACGTTAGAATATTTTCCCCGTAGCTCACTATATGACTCGCTCAACAATGCAGAAAGTTTACGATAATCTTCTGCTATACTCCTAAGGAAGTTCTTAATTTTATCTCTATCTATTTTTCCTTTATTCAATATCTCAGTACGTAAGAGATCATTAACAAATTTAATCATAGGTACTATGTCGCGAGTTATCTTTAGAAATATACTCACTATATCTGAGCCATTGTCTAGATCTACTGCACCGGCTAGCTGTTCAGGTATTCTCAACACCCCTCTAGGGGGTCTAAGAGAACTTAACAAAAATAGGCCTAGAACAAGGTTTCTAGCATCGAGAAAGGGAACTATAGTGTATCCGATAGCCTCTAGAATAGAAGTCTTACCGGATGCGTTGGGCCCAAGCAGGATTGTTAGAGGTGCAAGATCGTCTACATGAATGCTAATGTGTGTAAAATTTCCCTTCGGATGCGTGTACGGTAGTAACGCTGTCACGGACCTAACGAGGGGCTCCACCGTTACGTAGCATCGCCTGACAGGTATATAGAACTTACTTAACTCAAGAATTATTTTAAGAAATAATGAAAAATTTTGTTACGATGTCGTTATGTCATTCTGCTAAGTATCTCTCATATAGCATCTAAAATTTCTGTACTCTCCGCTAGCGGCTTACGGCTTACCCTGTGTCAATATCTCATACGTTATCCTTCTTTCCTCCTGTGCCATTTTGAGTATTTCATTAATAGTGTATACCCTTGGCTCTATTTCGATTAGTGCTTTATAATCTATATAATCTACTACTCTTTCATGCGGTCTCCTTGAATCATTCTTTGACAACTACCACGATGTCCGCATCTGATGTTGCTGTAAGTCCCCTCGTGCTAAAGAACTAATCAATATCACTAGCTGTGCCTTTTCTTCACGAATAAGTTTCCCGCGTACTCCTTCAGGTACCTGAAGACCTCATTTATCGTATACAGTACTCCACGATCTCTCGTGCATGCTCGATTGCGCATCCTCTTCTGTGTAGTAGTCAAGTGGTGCACCTTCTGGATGAAAGTTTGGGTATCTAGTCGGTATGTAATGTCTATCTAGTCCTCTTGCCTTGTCTACGAGATCTTTAGCTGGTCTATGTTCAGGAGGTAGTTGTTCAAGCATTCTGGAAATAGAGTTGCCCCACACCTCAATATGAAGTGCCTGATATAGTGCTTTCACTGCCTTCTCAGTAGCTTGCTGAGCAGCAAAACAAGCCCACTCATAATGACCATACTTTAGAGCAGCTTCAGCATGTTCAAGATCTCTTAATGCTTGTCTAAGCCAATCACGTGCACGCGAAGGCACGCTAGGTCAAGCACTGTCTCATAGACACTGCTATTTAGCTAATGTCTCAGCCACAGTATTGGGCAGCCAAGTGTCACATGTTGTGCATAGTGACCGTGAGTGGACTACTAGTCTAGGCACGTCATTCTACGATAGAGAACGGGAACTTGTCGAACTTGTTGGACAGGTAGATCGTCCCGGTCTACTACTTATTCTGGGGCCACGTAATGTTGGCAAAAGTGAGCTACTACGATATTTCATATCTAAGAAATTACCTAAGGACTATGTCTCACTAATCATAGACGTTAGAAGAATAATTACAGGAGATCTACTACAAGCAATATACTACACGCCTCATGACTTGCTTGCCCAGTATATTGAAA
>JAMOMD010000040.1 GCA_027068725.1 Thermoproteales archaeon
TGCGTTAACTATCAGGTTCGTCACAGTCAACTACGAGCTCGTCGATCCTGAATATGCGAAAAACAGGCCACTTGAAGTTGCTGCAGCTAACTGGGCTGCATCTGCGTGGCTTGTGTCAAGATTATGTAAATCCTGTATATTTGCTGACATTGGGAGTACAACCACAACAATAATACCAGTCCACGATGGGAGACCTCTCATCCGTGGACTTACAGATCCAGAGAAGCTAGTCTATGGCGAGCTCGTGTACATTGGAACTTTGAGAACAAGTGTGAGTGAGATTATTCAGGAAGCACCATACAAGGGTCATATTGCCACGATATGTAGGGAGTACTTTGCCACTATTGGCGATGTTAATCTTCTGCTTGGCAAGATACGTCCTGAAGATTATGCTGTAGATACTGCAGACAGAAGAGGAAAGACTATTCATGAAGCTGCAAACAGGCTTGCTCGAGTCCTCTGCTCAAGTCTCGAGCTTATGAATCTTCAGGAAGTTGTAGAATTTGCAAGATACGTCTATAACGTTGCTATAATGAAGATTGCTCAAGCATTGATACAGGTCAGGACCTGGCTAGCTTCTCGTGGCGTAGACTTATTGAACATTCCCCTAATCACTGCTGGCATTGGAGAGTTCATGCTTCAGGACGCTGGTAAGCTTGCTGGCTTTGAGAATGTTCTAAGCATTGATGACCTTGTTAAGGAGAGAGTCAGGATTAGTCCTGTAGTGCCATCGTATGGTGCAGCACTGATGTTATATGACTATATTAAGCATAGAGGAATGGTAGCACGTTCTTGATAGCGTGAACAAGAGCAAGAATCTTCTCAGGATCTAGAAGACTATCCCTACCACTTTCACATACACATGTCCTGACACCAACTATGTCAATATCTAGCCTTGATGCAACATACAGAACATCATCCATTGTTAATCCTCCCGCAATTGCAACATCGAGACCTTGTGCATGAGCATCTTCAGCAAACTTACGCAACTCCTGTGTAGACAGGTACGACAAGGTTGACCTTCCCTTCTTTTCTTTAGTATCTATCATTACGACATCAGCATCTACTTTACGACCAATCTCCACAAGCTTCTCCGGGTCTATGACATTGAACTTCCTATAGTCTGCATATGCTACAAGAACAAGCTTCGTATGAGATGTTGCATCACGCACAAGCTTGCCTAGCTTAATAGCATCTTCCACACTACTAGTGAAGAGACCAATTTTCACATAGTCAATGTTCAAGTAATCGAGCATCTTTGCACATATCCTAAGACCTGAAACACAGGAAGAAACGTCTCCTAGAGGAACACTGATCTCCTTATCAAGTGGCTTCTTCTCAAGCGCATACGAGATCAAGTCAAGATCAGGAGCACCAAGAGACTCCCCAATCTTCACGTCCTTGAGATCAACAATATCTACACCATCAATCTCGTAAAGCAGATCAATCTCTTCCTCACATGAGGCTGATATAAGTAGCTTGACCATCGATTACCTGAGAAGGTAGTCATAGACGAGAAATTTAAGATTCGTAACAGCTCTTCAGTCAAGATAGTTAATTTTCAGCAGACAGACAACTCACTAATGATAATCTATGTTTCATTGACGAGAGAAGGAACATTAAGCCTATAGCATTCACCTAAATCGGGAGTGATGAAGCTTAGCCCCACCTAAGGAACAGAGATGACTGTTCCGGCAGGAACTGACCCAACAAGTTATCAGTTATTCACATTACCGTAAGTCACGAAGCCTATACTAGTCTGTAGATGTCGTAGCAGTATCCGTCTTGTCCTCCCTCTATTATTAGCCTGAGAACAAGTTCAGCAACTTCTTCAGGTTTTAGAAGCCATTCTGGTTTATGTTCGGGAAAGAGTCTACGGTGAAGATCTGTGTCTGTTCCTCCTGGACATATGGCGTATACTCTTATTCCGAACTTTCTTACTTCTCGAGCAAGTGCTTCAGTAAAGATGTTTACACCTGCCTTAGTAGCTGAGTAGACTACTAGTTCAGGTATGCCTACCTTACCAGCTCCTGACGATATGTTAATTATGATACCTCGTCTCTGCCTGATCATTACTTTCAGAGCCTCAAGTGCGAAGTACATGAGACCACGCAAGTTGACATCAATAATCTCGTCAATCTCTTCAGGACTCATCTCGAAAAAGAACTTCCTGACGGCTGTACCTGCATTATTTACTAGAACATCGATCTTTCCGAACTTCTCAACGCATGTACTAACTGCAGAGCGTGCACAGTCTAGGTTCCTGACATCGCAGCTCACAGGTACTACAGTAACGTTATACTTCTGCTCAAGCTCTCGACATGTCTGCTCTAAGCGTGTTCTATCTCTTGCAACAAGTACTAGATTAGCTCCTTCTCTTGCGCAAGCCTCTGCAATTGCTCTACCTATGCCTCTTGAGCCACCTGTTATGATTATTGCCCAGTCTCGGAGTTTCATGCAGGAAGTGTTATTGTAGTACTATTCTTCAACGTCAGCGAGGGTCGTTTATAAAAGATCTCTAGTAACTATATCTGATGTACTTGCCAATTCGCTATCCTGAAGAGGAGGAGACCGAGATTAAAGAAGAGGAAGTAGAAGAAACCACGGAAGAAGTCGCTGAGGAGGTGGAGGCAAAGGAGGAAGCTGAGACAGAGGAGACTGTTGTCGAGAAGGCAGAGGAAGAGGAGGGTGCAGTAGTGACTGAGGAGGTTGGTATTGCTGAAGAGAAGGCTGAGCTTGCGGAAGAGGAGGTTTGTCAAGTAATGTTCCCGAAGGGGAAGGATGTGAAGTACCTGTTTACAGCACTTGCTAATCTACTCCACGAGGCTAACTTGGTCTTTACTCCTGACGGTATCAAGATGAAGTCCATTGACCCGTCCAAGGTATCGCTTCTGATACTTGACATACCTAGCGTGAACCTGGAGGAGGTCAGGGTACCAAGAGAGATGAAGGTTGGAATAGTCTTTGACATAATTAAGAAGATTGCGAAGAGAATCAAGGCCAGGGACAAGATAGAGTTCTTGGTCAAGCCAGGGACAGGCAGGTTCTACCTCACGATCTACAGCAAGAAGGGCCGTGAGGCAGGTATCTACAGGAGATTTGGCATTCCAATAATCAATGTTGCTGAGGAGGAGATACCTGAACCATCACTGACATACCCTGTCAGGATAAGGATGGACATAGACACGTTCACCGACATTGTCGCAGCTGCAGACGAGATTACTGATGCTGTCACATTCATAGCAAAGCCTGATGCCTTCATAATAAAGGCAATGGGAGAAGGAGGCAAAGGACTTGAGGCAGAGTACACGAGGACAGACGAGGCAATCTACGAGCTAGAGGCAGAGGAGACATGTGAAGCAACATACTCGACAGAGTACATTCTTGACTGTGCAAGACAGATGAAGCAGATCTGCGAATATGTCATAATCGAGTTTGCAACAAACAAGCCGCTCAAGCTCGTGTTCGAGTTCTCTGTAGGAAAGCTACAGTTTTACCTAGCACCAAGAGCAGTATAACGTGCCCTACAGGCTAGTAATAGAGTTCGAATCAATACAAGATCTAAAAGAAAAACTCAGAAAACTATTACAGGAACTCGAGACGAGTCCAGTCTCATCTTCTCAATCTCAGAACATCAAGGTCAGAGTAGTCTGTGACGAGACAGTCAGGAAAATTGGTAGTCTCCTAATAAGACTTGGACAAGAGCGAGGACTAGACCTGGAAGTCTATGAGATAGACTCAGCAACAGCCACAGAGTACACACTGGACGGAGTAACGTACCTGCCAGCAAAGGACGACCTCGACGTACTTAGACACGTAAAGAATCTGAATGCAATACTT
>JAMOMD010000041.1 GCA_027068725.1 Thermoproteales archaeon
TCAAAACTGTATACTCTATGTATCTTAAAGACAAAGTGTAGAGTTGTGTTGTATGTACGTGATTTGCAGTAGCAGTACAGTACTCTACTTCTCTTAGAATAGTTACAGTGACAGCGGAGATCTATGTTAAATACTGATTTTGTGTTATGACTATTGTCTGCTAGTTCTGTGTTTTGTAATATTGGTACGTAATACTTAATGTAAAATGCTAAGAAGGTTACTACCAATATTGCTATAATTACGAAAAGTACAACTTTTCCAATAATACCTCTTTTTCTTTTGGGCGACTCTGCTTGTAATAACTTTCTAATAACAGTGTCCGCTGGCCCTATGTAACACCAGTCTTGTCCATGCTTTACATACACGTACTCTCTATTTCTAATTCTCTTTACTATTGCAACTCCTTCACGACCACACTTTGGACAAACTACACGACCAATCTTTCGTGAGCTCACTACAGATTCTCTATGTAGCGTATATCATTACAACATTATCTAGTAGTAGAATTATGTGACTATAGAACATGTGATAATCGCGGAACACAGGACTAGCATTGGGCTGAGCTTTAAGCATGATTTATCTTCTGCAGAAAAGCTTGACCAGTTACTAGCTACTCGTGCTACGGATCTTCCTGTTGTTCGACTTCAGGACATAGTTGAGAGGCTTGCTAAGGCTAGGAATGTTCTTGTACTAATGCCTGGTCCTGGTCTTGCTCGCTTGTCTAATATTGTTAGAATTCTTTCTGACTGTGCTAGAGGTCTAGTAATTGTTGATAGTGCTGTCGATTATTTGCACAGGCACTCGGACATTCTACAATATCTTAAGGATACTGTCGATTTCTCGATACTGGTAACAGACCTTGACTCGTCGCCTACAGCTTTCAGAGATGTTAGCCGAGTATTGGATCCTGTCATTGTAGTTCACGCACATGGAGGAAATGAGGATCGTCTCGATATAGTACTTGAGCTAGAGAACACTGTGTGTGGTACCTGTCAGGTGGATGTTCAATACTTTAGGTATGTATCATACTGTCCCGGATTCACAGATGGAGATAGAGCATTATACATGACGCATCTTGCAGGATGTAGAGCACTTGTACTTGGATGGAATCCTGATGTGGAGCAGTGTCTGGCAAGTAAGCCTATTACTAGAATTAAGAAACTTAAACTATCGATGGCGAAGGAGATCTTGCAGGAATTGAGGTGGCTAGGAGGATTCTTTCTTTTCTTCTAGCTCTTCTCTTTCCTGACGTTCTTCTACAGGAACTGTTGGTTCCATTAGTTCGTCAATACTAACAAGGACCTCGGTTACCTCCTTTGGTTCTCTGATGAACGCGCCTAGAATAGCTGCGCCACTAGCAAGACCATACAAGATCACGGACAGTGAAGGATCAAGCACAGGTACAAGTCCCTGAATATACTGCGTGTGAACGCTCTCGGGAAGTGGTACTAACATTAGTAGAGAAGCGAGTAGCAAAATACCTCCAATATACGTAAATACTAGGCTACACATTTTTCTTCTAGCAATCTCTGACAGTACCATTGTTATGATTGTTGTTAATATTAGCATGTTAAGCAAATTATCTGGTAGTACTATGAGAGCTTGAGAATATTCGCAGTTAATAATTAGCTTTGCGAGGAACAATGTTAAAGATTCTACACTAGACGTCTCGCAGGTTAGGTAGAGTGCAGGTAATGTAATTTTTGAACCAAGGTATTTTAGATAGCATAAGATAACTAAAATAACGAGTCCCGTTGCTACATATCTTGCACTAAGTAGTTTATTAATAATTTGTTTACGAGAAATCACGATTCTAGACTAATGTGGCTCATTACGAATGCCTTTGCTTTATATAGATGCTCTGTCTCATAATCCTCTTCTATACATTTTCTCAATGTTTCCATCATCGTGTGAACCTTATTGG
The DNA here is from genome assembly GCA_027068725.1 of Thermoproteales archaeon. Taxonomy (GTDB): domain Archaea; phylum Thermoproteota; class Thermoprotei; order Thermoproteales; family Thermocladiaceae; genus JAADER01. Next base: position 1,925 of record JAMOMD010000041.1, read on the forward strand.
GTTTCCATTTCTGCTCAATTACTTCTCCATATTGTGGAAGTCGCTCCAACACTCTTGATGGTAGGCTGTACGTTACTGCAAACTCGCGTACTGGCATTGGTAGGGGGAGTGCTGCAAGCTTTGTGGACCAGTGTAGGGATAGTGGAACTCTGCAGAGTCCTATCTTGAGTGTCGTATTTCCACTTATCAACATGTGCGAGAATAGGTCGAGGTCGCGTATGATGTGTCTGTAGTGTTTTGTTACTCTTATAGCAAGCTCCTTCATGTACTCTACAAGTTTCGATATGTACCTGTTGAACCTCTGTCTGTCAGGTACGTATGCCTTGACCTCTTCTAGGTCTAGTAACGTTATTATTTTGTAACCGTTCATGCCGTCAAAACATACCATAACGTTCTCAATTCCCAGGAACTTCAGGTAGTTGCATATTATCTGAACTACTAGATCAAAAATGTACCAGTTGTACTCGTGAATCCACACGTGCTTATCTGCCTTAACATCAACTACCAGAACGTCAGGTATCTCCTCCTTGACTTTCGTCACGGAAAACATTATGTCAACGGCTCCCTTCTTGGCCATGGTAACGATCTGACTTGGCTTGACGACTAGTATTGGTCTCCTGATTCCTGATCTGTACCTCACGGATCTCACTAACTTTACCTCGTCTTCACGCTGTACAATAGCTGCTAGTCTCCTCTCTTCAACTATCTTAATCATGTATTTAGCAACTGCACTATAATACCTGACAGGACTAACCTCTGGATATGCTACTAATGGTCTAGTTCTCCTCAGCAGAGTCATAGTACTCCTCAGGTCTTCGGTAGTATGTTAACTTTCCTTCAATCCAATCTTTTATTATAGCTCTAGCAGCCTCATCAATGTTGGGTCTACCTCCCTTCAGCAGGAGACCACGCTTTCTTGCAACTTCCTCAATTATCTTCATGGGGTCCTTACTGTCGATTCCGTATCTCTCTAGGAACGCTGTCGAGTTGTACTTCAGTATTCTCTCAATTAGCTTAATTGCTGGGTAGAGCGGATCCTGAAGTCTTGCTGGGTCTATTGCTCCCTTAATTATTAGGAGTGCCTCATCCTTAACTTCCTCAACCGGGATAACTCCAGGCGTGTCAACAACGTACAGCCAGGACTTTGCTTTCACAAGCTGCTCACCACGTGTCCATCCAGGAACAGGGCTTGTCTGTGCTACATGTCTGCCTTTCAGGTAGTTTATTATTGTCGATTTGCCAACGTTGGGGTAGCCTACTACTGCAACCCTAACTGGTAGTCTTGGAGAGTACCTCTTTATGTAAACCATTAACTTTCTAGTACCTAGTCTGTGCTTAGCACTGATGAAGACCGTCGGATACTCCCTCTCTAGATACCTTTTCCAAGCCTCAAGTACCTCAAATGGCACAAGGTCACACTTGTTCAATACAAGAACAATGGGCTTTCCAAGCTTCTCAGCAAGCTCCTCTAGTCTCTTATTCCTAGTCTCTATTGGCTCTCTAGCATCAGCTACCTCAAGTACTAGATCAGCATCCTCCAAGACCTTCCTGACTCTCCTCCAGGCCTCAGTTACGGTTATTCTCATGGCTGTCTTAGCTACGTGTCTCTAAGATAGGGCAAATTAAAAACCAGACTTGCACAAATCAGGTCGAGATGAGTAGAAAGCTTCTAGCCTTCCTTAGACTAACAAAGCCTGTAGTAACAGCAAGCGTATACTATACCTGGCTCATAACCTACCTCATAGCTGCTCACACGTTTGACCCGTGGCGATTCCTCCTAGAGAGCATAGTCATAATTCTTGGAATATCCTGGGGGAATGCACTGAACAACTACTTTGATAGAGACATAGATGCAGTGATGAGAAGAACTAGAGCTAAACGAGTACTTGCAATGAACTTACTA
>JAMOMD010000042.1 GCA_027068725.1 Thermoproteales archaeon
CGTTTGCTGGTCTATACTTGTAGTTCCTCAGTATCTTATCGACAATGTCCCAGTACCAGACGCCAACGTATGGGTGAGTTCTGTCCGAGATGAATTTTGCAATACCACCTCTCACGATACCGAATAGTTCGTCATCAATCTCTCTATCATTGAATACAAGGAAGAAGCATGCAACTCTGAGTGCGGCCCTAAGCCATGGGTCTAAGATGTACACGTTTGGTAGTCCTGTTGCTCGGACTATTGCCTTGTCAATTATGCCGAGCAGTCTCATTATCTTGTAGTATATTGCAGTTAGTATCCTGTCCTTAGTTGTGCCAAGTATGCCGTACCTAGCAAAGATCCTGCGCTTAGCCTCTTGGCTAGGATGAATGTACTCTGCCTCCTTAACTACCTCGACAAGTGCTGCAAGATCCTCCTTAGTTAATTTGATTACGTCACTCATTGCTTAGCAGTAGTTCTATATGAATGCCTGATTAATAAGTCCAAGAACTTTGTTCTCAATATTTTAAGTAGGTCGCTTCACATCTAACCTGATGCGTGAGATAAAGGTAGGAGTACTTGCACTACAGGGAGACGTAGAAGAGCACGTGTGGGCTCTCAGGAGAGCACTTCAGGAGATGAATCTTCCTCACAGGGTTATTGAAGTCAAGTTTCCAAAACAGCTAGACGAGATCGATGGAATAGTCATACCTGGCGGCGAGTCGACAACAATTGGCATACTTGCGAGAAGAACAGGAATCTTAGACAAGCTAAGAGAAAAGATACTCAATGGTCTCCCTGTATTTGGGACATGTGCAGGTCTGATAATGCTCGCAAAGGAGGTTCGTGATGCAACTGTCGGAGAAACTCGACAGCCAGTGCTCGCAGTCATGGACATAAGTGTTATTCGTAACGTATTTGGAAGACAGAAGGACTCGTTTGAGATAGATCTCGAAATTCCAGAACTTGGAAAGACCGTCAGGGCAGTCTTCATACGTGCTCCAGCAATAATTCGATGCTGGGGTACTGCAAGACCTTTAGCAAAGATAAGTCACGAGAAGTACGGAGAACTCATAGTTATGGCACGTCAGGAACACATGCTAGCATGCGCATTCCATCCTGAACTTACGAAAGATACCACAGTTCATAAGTACTTCATAAATATGATAATTGAATACAGAATAAAGTAAGAGCTCAAGGTTAATAAAGTCTCTAGAGAATTAGATAGCCAACACGCGTGATAGCGTGAGCGATCACGCGAACCCTCCCAGAGACTCTACTAAAGAATCCCTCGAGGCAAGACTCATAAAAGCAATAGTGAAAATAATTCTTAACACAAAAGGCAAACGAGTAACATTGAGAGCTCGTCTCATAGTCAGAATAGCGGGAGTACCTGAAGAACATACAAACATCGTTCGTGCAGCAATGCTTCTTAAGAAACTTGCTTTGAAAAAACTTCTAGAGAAAGAGATTAGAAAAAGATTCACAAACTCTCTCACACTCAACTACGTAGTTTATGAAGGTACACAACTATGGAATATGGTTCGCTCAAGTCCTGAAGAGGCCGAACGCTATCTTCTGTCAATAGTATCTTCGTGATTAAAATTGTACTAACTTAAAAATAATTTCCAAACATCATAACTTTTAAGAAATATTTTTGGGACAGATTCCTGTTTTTTATTCTCCTCTAGCTTTGAACATTATTGTTACTGACTCCGAACCTTGTAGTACTCTTCTTCCACATTTTGGACATCTAACAGAGACTGATACTGTTATTTCTACAGAATCTTTCTCTAGTCTATCAACATCATAGTCTATGTCTAGGTCATCTTCAGATATTTCAAACTCTGTTCCACAGTTATGGCACTTTAACTTGATTGTCATTGCTTCTGTTGCTGTTGTCTCTTTTCTAAGTACTTCTCTAATGGTGGTCTGTCAAAGTATGGGTTCTTTCCATGGACTGCCAGTGGGATTCCTATCACTATGTCAGCATCGATGAGACCTAGTCTTCGTGCCGCAACACCAATGCTGAACATCATCCTGTTATCAACATTGAGGTCTGAGGCTATTTTCACAGCTGAGCCAAGTGCTATTCCAAGGTTCAGAAGTTGCATTGCGCAGATTGGTGCTTTATAACACTTCTTCTCGCTCTTCAGTTCTCTAATCTTGTCGCAAGTGAAACCACAAGCTTCGCAGTTTAGTCCAATTGGTTCAGGATTCTTAAGTCCTATAAGAACAACGGCGTGAGATTTCCTTACGTTATCTGCGTCTCTTATGAAGAACTTGTACCCTAGCTCATCTGCAAGCTTCTCCATTTCCTGAGCAAGCTTCTCCAAGTCTTCTCCGTACACTATTGCTGTCACTATGTTGTCAACACCGCGTGCTTTTGGTGCTGTTCGAGCAGCTATACACATGAGTTTTGCAACTTCTAGAACGTACTCGATCTCTGCCTTCCTGCCATCTATTACGGGCACATTAGATACGTGACACGTACGTGCTTATGTATTACCTCAGATCACAGTACCATGACGTCTAGAATGTCACATCTTCTCAATGTGTCGAGTGCATGTGTTGCTTTACGAAGTGCTTCGCGTGGTGTCGAGTCTATCCCTATCCCTATCCTGACATTGTACTTCTTCGAAAATCTTCTCAACAAGTCTAGCTGCAGCGTGTCTGGTGTTGTTATTCCAATCATGTTATCACCGCCGAGGTATAGGGCTATTCCTGACATTTTCCTCATGACCAGTCTAAATGCCCTGAAGATGCGTGACACGTACGTGTAAGTCTCGTAGGCTGACAGCTTCAGGAAGAGGTCGGTAGAATTTCTTAGATCTGCATGAACAACACATACTGGACTTCTATCAGGAATTTCGTCATGTGTAACTACAGGCCCGTTATTGTGCACTAGTAGTAGCTGCGAGGCTCTTCTCTCAGCATCAAGTACTGTGCTGCCGATAGCTATGCTCATCACAACTGGAACAGGAGCACATGCCTGAATTCTTCGGAGAATCTCTAGGTGAGCCTCAAGGTCAACTCCGTTTGTCACAGCTATCATTATGTCGTAGCGTAGTGGATGTGCAATTGCTCCATACTGTGCAAATGTCTCACATAGTAAGCTATGTAGCCTACCTTGTACTGTCTGAATCTTGTGCTCTCTGTCCGGTCCAAGACTCTCAGTCCATTCTCTGTATCCAAGCAATTTGACTAGGGTAATTTGCACCGTCATTAGCTGAGAGTGATTACTTATAAGTACTGTCAATACGAGCACCTGTGTGTAAGATAGTCTGTTTTGACGTGTGGGGCACGCTCATCCTGACAGAGGGCGAGAAGTTTCGCAGAGATATATGCCAGGCAGTGTCCTCAGTAATTAAGCACAGTGAGGGCATTGAGCTTGGAGTAGAGGAGCTGTTGCAAATATTTGATAGTGTAGATAAGAGAGTTCGAGATCGTAGATTAAGAGAACTGACATACATACCCCCTGAAGAAAGTATACAGCTTCTACTGAGAGAAGTTCTCGGTAAAGAGCCTAGGCTTACGCTTGTGGACGATGTTCACGAGGCTATCTGTAGAGCACTCGAGCTTACGAGCAACATTAAGCCAGCAGATGGCGTGTATGAGCTGTTGGACTACCTGAAGGCAAGTGGATACAAGCTAGCAATTGTGTCAAATGTAGTATTCTGGCATAGCAATGCCACGAGAAGGATATTAAGAAAATTCAAGCTTGACACATACTTTGATTTAGAAATTTATGCTGACATTGTTAAAGAAGTTAAGCCAAGTACAAGAATGCTGAATATTGTTGAGCGTCAACTAG
>JAMOMD010000043.1 GCA_027068725.1 Thermoproteales archaeon
CATGTGACCAATGTCTGACAGTGGCTCCCACTCAATGCCAAACTTCTTACAGTACGTCAAGTACCTAGGCTCCTCACCTCCTGGAAGCTCCTGCTTGAACACTTCCTTCCTGACTAGGATCTCGAAGTCGCGCTCAGCCTCACTGAACTTGTAGTCCTCAGGACGTACCACGTCTCCTGACGGGGTAATTATGACATAGTAGTTCTTGATTGTTGGCTGCGTCTCCTCTGGAGTCTTCTCCTCAGCTGGCCTATAGCTTCGGCTTAGCTCGGCCAGTGGATGACCAATGCACTTGAGCTCAAAGGCCTTGTAGTAGCCGAAAGGTGCAGCATATACTTTGAATCCTCTCTTCTCTCCAAGCTCCTTCAGGATGGTCTCAAGCTTCTCAAATATTCGAACAGCAGCATCAGGAGGAGCAAGCTCAGAGCTCAAGTGAGCATATGGGTAGAGTAGGACATTCTCAGCCTTGACCTTAGACGCAACATCAAGAACGTCTTCAGCAATCTTGCGCAGGTACTCTACCGAGTCATTGTCAAACTTCTCAATAGTTGTAAATACAACAAGCACATTATCCACAGTCAGTGCACGCTTATCTTCAGGAACCTCTGGAGCACTCTTTAATGCACGCTCACGTACACTATAACCAAACTTCTCAGCATGTATAAGTAGTACACGCATCCTTACAAAGGGCACATAGTAGACATATAAACAATTACATCACACGTGCAGTAGTTCGTAAGTGACTAATGATGAAGGACTACTACATTGACTGTAGTTTCAAGTCTCGTGAAGGATTATGTTTTACCGACAGGAAAGTAGAGCTAGAAAAGTTATTGAAATTATGTGAAAAAGGATACCATACACCAATCGTAGTATATGGACCTGAAGGATGTGGCAAGACAACACTACTAAACTATCTCAGGCATATATTATCAAGAAGTAAGGAATTCGTAGTGGTGTACGTAGATGCATTACAAGAATCTGTACAAGAAGCTCTTAAGATAGTGCCTGAAATTGATAGAAGAGAAATTATGAAAATGTTAGAGTCACTAGCAAGGATGGATATACGTGAAATATTGGTAAGAGTTTACGATATTGTGCATATATTAATTACTAAACTCAAATTATCGAAAAAGAAGTTAGTCATATTAATCGACGATGTCTACAAATGTCTTGGTCTAGAAAATGTTGATAAGTACACGAAAATGCTTTATGAACTTATAGGATGGAAGTTTCGTAGAGAACTCATGTTAGACAGCGTCCTTGTTTTATTAACAACATCTGAAGGTGTCAGCAAGAGAGAACTTCTGAAGCACACTTACGTGAATGTGTACATGCTATGGAATATGTCGCATAACGGCTTTAAACTACTTTACGAGCAGTTGAGACCAGAGATTAGTTTTGAAGATGCATGGATTTTGACAGGAGGTAATCCGAGAGCCCTATTGGAACTCTATGAAGATAATTGGAACGTAGATAAGTACGTTAGGAGAATCCTTCAGAAGGTAAGTGTAATTATTGAGGATCTGCCTAAGGATAGGCTGCGCAGACTCGTAGAAGATCCTGATAGCGATGTAGAGCTTGCTAGGGTACTGGAAGATAGGGGACTAATGATCAGACTTCTACGTGGTGAACTATGTCTCAGCGAAGAACCTTCTCCTGACAGAGAGCTAGGCATCGGCGAAAAGTGGGCTTGGAAAATCCCTGCATACAGACTAGCCATCGAGAAACTATGTCGCTAGAAACTGATAGTCGTACCTTCACATGAGTTGGTTTTATAAATCTACTAATCCTTAAGACAACACGAAAGCACTGAAGCGGGGTGGGGAAGCCAGGTATCCTGCGGGGCTCATAACCCCGAGGTCGGTGGTTCAAATCCACCCCCCGCTACCAAAAAACAACAAGCCTTGGACCAGCTCCATCTTCCTAAACTTCGTAACTTTCCTCGAAGAGTACTCGGTCTGTCTGTTAGAAATTAATTCTAACTTACACTTTACACACAGTCCCTAACGTTTCCCTTTTGTTTAGAATTAAACACTAAGAACATGTCCGTACATTTCTCGCTTTCGAGTGTACTGTTTCTCGAAATTGTGATTGTACGTACATCCGGGTCTCTATCAGGCCTTTAAAATCACAGCATAATGATTTTCAGAACTAGATGTAGATCCATGCAGGCGGATCATACTATCTATATTCGGTATATGAGTACCACTACCGCGGCTAAATGTTATGAAGATCGGTACATTGTTTAGCAGAGCCTTCCCAGGATTATTTGCACACTACCAGAGGGGGAAATAAGAGCTGTAGAACTCAAGACTAGTCATGAGCTTACAGGCTAAAGATCTAGATTTACAGCGCATTATACGTGAAATATGTGAACTATTTAGAAGATACGGTGCTGCAGTTATCTCAACTGAGTTAAAAATCTCCCCTCAATTAGGTCAGTATCTTCTAGTCTACGTTGATGCACCTGCTAGTACTGCAATGAAGGCTTGGTTAGAACTTGTCTCTCATGCAAAGAAGTTACTTGGAATTACAGTTCCCATTTTTGTAAAATGGAATGGTGACTGTGATCTAAAACCAGAGGAGCTGGGCGCAATGTTAGGTAGAATATTAGCAGATATGGATGTTCACCCAGCAACTATGGAGACCTTCGATATTGTTGAACTACTTAAAGAAGAGTATGAAAAAGAATTGTAAAATAGTAGTTGTATCACCGTGTATTATATAGATACGAGTATCTTAGTATCATATGTATTCTCCTCAGAGAAAGGACACAAACGTACACGTGAGTTATTAGATAGTTTAAGTCGAGAAAGTAAACTTTATATATCGTCATACGCACTTGTGGAGCTTTATAATACAGTTTGTAGAAAAATTGCAAATAGAGAGATTAAGTTAGCCGAACCCCTTGATACTTATCTCAAAATTTACAGTGATAAGGATATAGAAAAGAGGTTAAAGTTCATCGCGGCTATGGTAGTGAGTTTTCTCCTGAGAAAGCTGAATTTGAAAATAGTAGATAATTCACACTTTTATCAGCAGCAACAATTTAAGGTAATTAACGTAAGTATACCTCTCATATTCAGAAAATGCATAGAACTTTCTCACAAGTTAAGGCTGAGAATTAAAGATTTACTTCACGTAGTATATGCATGTCTCTCAATGAATCAGTATAACATAAAGTACATAGTCACCGGAGATGCCGAGGACTTCAATAAGGTGCGAAGGCAGCTGAAAGAGCTGGGACTTGAACTAATTACAGTAGAAGTTTAGCAAAGCGATAGTTGAGCTCAATATTTTGCTTGACGTTGTCTTTGAATTCAATATGGGGTCTCGGGTCTCGAAATTTTGTAACTAGAGTGTAGCAGGTGTGAGACCTGTGTGAAATTTCAGTTGGGTAGAGGTTTCCTCATCTTCGGCTGAGGACCACTTCATCACTCAGGTATTTTGTCCTAGGGAGTGCTTAATTAGGTCTTGTTCGGTCTGTTGTTGATCTCTGTGCTAGCCTTGAAGTACAGGAATGCGTTCGCGAACTCGTGTAAGCTTCCTCTCCGTGTATACAATACTGCTACTAAGAGGGTAGAGGAGTTCTGCGTACAGGAGAAGGGCAAGGTTCGTGGCTATGTGTGTGGTCCAACTCCATACGACTCCATGCATGTTGGTCATGCTAGGACGTACTCGTTCTTTGACACGTTTGTCAAGTTGCTCAGGTATCTTGGTCTTGATGTTGTGCTTGTTGTTAACTTCACGGATATTGACGACAAGATCCTGAACC
>JAMOMD010000044.1 GCA_027068725.1 Thermoproteales archaeon
CGAATAGTTCTTTTACATCTCTTCCAAATGCTCTACTAAAGTAACTGTCTGCTAGTTCGTATAGTTTAAAGTAGACGAAATATCGTAGATTTTCCTGACCCTACCTCACCGCAAATTATGTTTACACACGCTAGGTTGAGAAGAGCTTTCGAAAGCCCGATGTTACATACTTCAAGCCTGAACATTCTCAAGCACTCATGCTTTTTCAAGTTCTCGATTCTTATAGTCGTTAATACAACTATTTGACTAGGTAATTATCAGGCACAGAACATCACAGTTTAAAGATGTCTATGCTCAGGCTCTTGTTGGTCAGTGACCGGTGTTTCAATCATCGTTCAGACCTGAGTGCCCTCATCATTCCGTATTTTTCTCTGTGTAATTGTGTTATGTCTAGGTAATTCTTAAACGGTTTCATGTTGCTGTGTCGCAAGATGAAGATCGTTATCATAGGTCCACCTGGTGCAGGTAAGGGCACAATTGCGAGTAGGCTATCGCAGATGTTTGGTATACCACACATTTCTACAGGTGACATTTTCCGAGAGGAGATTAGGAAGGAGACAGAGCTTGGTAAGAAGATTAAGGAGTATGTTGAGAAGGGACTGCTTGTTCCTGATGAGGTTGTTATCGAGGTTGTGAAGAAGAGACTGTCAGAGCCAGACTGTCAGAAGGGCTGGATTCTCGATGGTTTTCCAAGAACGATAAAGCAGGCAGAGGAGCTTGACAAGTTTGCACCACCTGACATTGTTCTGAACTTCGTATGTCCTGACGAGGTCATTATTGAGCGACTGAGTGGTAGAAGAGTGTGTAAGAAGTGTGGAAAGAACTGGCACATCAAGTTCATGCCACCTCCACAGCCTGATAGATGTGAGTGTGGAGGTGAGCTATACCAGAGAGAGGACGATAAGCCTGAGGTAATCAAGAAGAGACTAGAGGTCTTCAGAGAGCAGTTCACGCCAATAATCGAGTACTATAGGAAGAAGGGACTACTAGTCGATGTTGATACTACACCACCACCTGATGTAATTGTTGAGAATATTCTAAAGATATTCAAGGAGAGAGGATTAATAAAGTAAGCTAGGTCTCTAAAACTTTCTTAATTTCCTTAATAATATCCTTCATAGGAATCTTACAAACATCAATTATCTCTCTACCTAGTTCACGTGCATACTCTATAAGCTTCTCATTATGCCTATATGTGCGCGTCCTTGGAAATCCTGAATCAATAACTACAATAGACCTAGATATTAGATTCAGTGCATTGTTTATACTATGTTCAACATTTTCTTCATCTATTGTCAAGACACCAGCATTCATTGTTTTAGCAACTACAGCATCAACATCATATTCATAAAGTAGACCTGTGCAGAAACCAAATCCTGAACGGGCGAGTGTTCTATATATCTTAACTCCTGTTCCTGCACCAGCTACAATAAATATCCTATTGTCAGGAAACGTCTTTATCTCAAAGAGAGGGCCAGCACTCCAGACACCTACATTATCGAGAGAGTATACTTGACTAAGTACTTCTTCTTGTAGTACTTCTTCAGGTGTGCCTGCAGCAACTATATGACCATCTTTCATTATTATTATTTTATCACAGAATTTTGATGCAAGATCAAGCTCATGTAATGATGCTATTATTATGATATTTTTTCTCTTTGCAATATCTCTCAATATTGCCATTATTTCCATTCTATGTCTAATATCTAGGAACGTTGTAGGCTCATCAAGTATCAGGATACGCGGCTCTTGAGCAAGTGCACGTGCAATAAGTACCTTCTGTTTCTCACCATCAGAAAGCTCGTTGAAGTACCTATCCGCGAGATGGTCAGCTTTCACGAGTCTTAGCGCTTCCTGAACAGCTTCTTCATCTCTCTTAGATAATCTTCCGAGTAGTCCAGTGTAGGGATATCTGCCTAAAGCCACGAGATCTTTTACTTTCAGAAGCTCGACATCTGGTCTTTCTGTTAAGACTACTGACATTATTTTTGCAAGTTCTTTTCTACTCATCTTATGTATATTCTTAAGATCAACATATACAACTCCCTCGTAGGGCTCTAGTAGTGCTGCAAGGGTTTTTAGAAAGGTTGATTTTCCACTACCATTTGGACCTACAATTCCTGTTAATGTTCCTTCTTCGAATGTTATGTTAATGTTTTTTAGTACAATTTTCTTACCGTATTTTACAGATATGTTCTCTACGCGCAACATCATCTCCTCCTCATTAGTAGTGTAATTACGATAGGTGCACCAATTAGACTAGTCATTGTACTTATTGGAAGTTCCTGTGGGCTTAGTATTAGTCTAGCTGCTAGGTCACAGTACACTGTCAGGATAGATCCTAAGAGTGCGGATGCTGGAACTAGTAGACGAGCATCATTTGTCTTCAATATAAGACGAGCAATGTGTGGTACTGCAAGTCCTATAAATGCGATAGGTCCTGTGAATGCTGTTATTATTGCTGTTAAGATACTTGCCAACAGTATTATTACTACACGCATGTTTCGCACATCTACACCAAGAGTCTTAGCGTAGTCTTCGCCTAGAAGGTATGCGTTGAGGCATTTCCCAAGTAAGATACTGAGAAGTATGCAGGGAAGTGATACTAATGCGATTAGTTTAAGCTGACTCCAGGTTACGAAGCTTAGCGAGCCAAATGACCATATTATGAATGCGTGTAGCTGAATGTTACGTGCCAGTACCTCGAGTATGCTTAGTACTGCACTACATATGTAGCCTATCATTATGCCAATTAGGAGAAGTGTAACGATACTACGAACAATACTTGCTATTGATAGTACAAGCATCATTACTGCTAGAGAACCCATAAGCGATGCTGCAAAGATTGCCCATGGACTAGTTATGCCTCCAGGTACAGCTAACGCACCTGCAAGTACTAGAAGACCAACTGCAAGTGCAGAACCTGACTCTACTCCTAGAACCCAGGGACCAACTATTGGATTTCTAAAAAGTACCTGAAGTAGAAGACCAGAGACACTCAAGGCTGCGCCAGCTAGAAATCCTGCAAGTACTCTAGGAAGTCTAATTTTCCAAATTATATCAAAGTACTCAACAAGACTCTGAGGAACCATTAACTTACTGTTAAATGCCTTATCTATACCAAGTGCAAGAACCTTCATAATGTAGTTCATAGGAATTTTAACAGGTCCTAGACAGATATAGATGAAGAAAGTCGGTATTAACAATATAGAGAGTAATAAAAGAATAGATATTTGACGTATATACATTTGTACATTGATATTTTACCTGCTTAGAAAGAGCATGTAACCAAGGTCAGGATAGTTGTACAGTAGAGATATGACGAATCCGCTTGATCTTTCGCCACAGTTCAGGACTATGACAGGAATCTTGTACTGTGTAAGCAGATTCTCTATTGCTGTCTCTGCCTGTGGTGTAATGTATCTCGAGTCTAGTATTACTACCTGTGGATGTAGCTTAGCTATGTCTACTAGGTCTTTCGTGGTATTTAGTATCTGAACAATGCTTCTACCGAAGCCGAGATCGCGTATGTACTGGACACATGTTCTGTATACTATGACTTTCCTGACAGGTGTCTGCACAATCGCACTCACGTTCTTTAGGTCCTGTTCTAGCTGTCCTATTGCTGGGAAGACCTTTGGATTGAAGTACTTTGTCTGATTAATTAGTCCCCACGGTATTATCAGGATCCTGTGTCCTAGCGTGTCAGTCAGGATCTCGTAGTATCCTCTCCATACGATTGTCACATTGTCAATTCT
>JAMOMD010000045.1 GCA_027068725.1 Thermoproteales archaeon
TGGACGAGTGCTCTGTCTGGTCCACTGTTTGTTAGTGATATTGTTAGTGTCTTCAGGTTTGTTCTGTATGCTTCAATGTCTGTGATTGTTTTCCAGTCTTTTGTGACGGTGTCCTCTTCCTGTCCTGTGCAGAAGAGTACTCTTGTTGTTGTGAAGTTTGTCGATACTGAGGCTGTTTGTGTTATTTCGTATGTTGTTGGTATTACCTGTCCCTGACACGTCAATTTGTCTAGTGTTATCATGTCTTGTTGTTCAGTCGCAAAAATATATTTGTGAGTCATGTAGACACATGTGGCAGTCGCACTCTACCAATCAGCACCACAGCAGACTACTCAGCAGGCTGAGGTTACTAGTCTAAGGTGTGTAAAGGTTGTTGATTATCCGCTTGCGTTGTTTGCGTATGAGGACAAGGTTGTTCTTAGGAATGTCTCTAGTGGCGAAGTTGTCTGGGAGACGCCTCTAAGTGGTGTGAAGTGTCTTGATGTTGTTGGTAGCTATGTCGTTGTTGGTTGTGATAACTATCTGTATGTGCTTGATGTTGAGTCTGGTAATGTTGTTTGTGGCAAGAGTATTAGTAATGTGAATGACGTTGTTGCTTATGGCAGTGAGGTGTTGGTGTCGTGTGGTAGTGGTGTGTTTAGGATGTCTGTTCCTGATCTTGAGGCTGTTGTTGAGTATAGTGGCTTTGCATTTTCTGCATGTTATGCTGGTGCCACTAGGATAGTATCGATATATGGCATGCTTGCACTACCTGACGGGTATGTCTATCAGCCACTTGTAAAGTACCTGTACCCACTTGGTGACTGGGTAATTGTTTCTGGTGGTGGCTTTACTGCTATTGTTGATTCGTCCTTCAGCAGTGTTGCATATCTTAGCCCAATGGCGTTGCAGTACCCGAGAGTTAGTCCTGACGGTAAGTGGCTTAGCGGAGTAGCTGGTAAAGAAGTCATCGTGAGAGTAAGTGACTTGTTTGGTAGGATAGAGAGATTTAACAGTATTTACGTGATGTGGAACAACATGCCAATACTGTCTGGAGGAACACTGTTCTTCAACGTGTGCCCATTCCCGTACAGTGAAGCTATTGTCAAGCTGTCAAGCAACATACCAGTTAGGGTAACTGTAGAGAACTACCTGTCTATTAGGGGTAATGTTGTTACTGGGGTCACGACGGAGCTTGTTGAGGAGTGTGACTGTGTGAGTGGTGGTTTTGTGCTTGATTCGCCTGGTAAGATAACTGTTAGGAATTTGACTGGGGAGACTGCGTTTGTTAGTGCAATAATTGTTTTTAGGTCTTGAGCAGTAGTGCAGAGAAAGCGCTGACTCCAATTATTAAAAGTACTGTTCCTAGCTTTTTCCTGTGTTTTGAGATGAGGGCTCCCCCGGCGGCTGTTGCTCCTATTGCGACTAGTCCTAGGAAGATGTCTGTCTTGTCCATTATGTGTAGTGTATCTTTGTGTGTAGTTTTATTTTGTATCCGTCTGCCTCTACTTCTCCTGTGACTTTTCCATCATATTTTCCCGGTGGTAGATGTAGGTCTGGTATCTGTACATCGAAGTACTTGTCGTAGATGTCTACCATGGTGTCAGTGTGCTCGAAGATTTTTGCTGTTTTTCCGTTTACGTGTAGGTATGCTCTTAGTGTTATCTGTGCTGGGTATGGGAATGGTGGTTCTGCCTGTATCTTATAGTGTAGTGAAGCTCCATAACCTGGCACTAGTACTCTTGGCTCTATGTTGAACTGTAGCTGTAGTTTACGTTCTTTTCCAACAACAATGTTGAAGTAGAACTTGTCTGTCTTGACGTAGCTTTTCTCCAGTACTGACACTACGTAGAGCATTCCTGAAATGTTCGTCACGTCGCTCGGTATCTTCAGCCTAACAGTGAGGTCGAAGGACTGTCCCTGCTTTACGTGTTTTAGGTCTAGCCACTGTCCTACCGTTAGGTAGTCCTCTATTGTCATCCACTCCCACTTTTTCTTGTATGGGTTGTAGGCGAAGATTCGTGGTTCCTCTCTTCCCTTCATTCCGTAGCTGAAGTTGTCTCCGTAGACTGCTACTGTTCCTTCTGTTCCATAGTTTGTGCAGTGTAGCCCAATGTCTACTTCTCCTGGCTGTGCTAGGTCTGGCAAGTCGACGCTTGTTATTATTGCCCACGGTATGTCTGTTGTGAACTTTGTCTCAAAGGTCTCTGTCTTCGTCCATAGGTCAAACGGTATTATTATCTCTCGGTTACCAATATGTGCGACTGGTGTTGATGAGCCTATTGTGACTGTGTACCTGTATGTTCCGGGGAATAGTGGCTTAAGTGTGAAGCTTCCCCTGTCATGGAAGGCGACTGACTTCCCGGGCTGTACTGTCTTTCCGTTGACGTTTACTTCTCCTCCGGGTGGTGCCTCGTCTAGTCTGAAGACGACTATGTCACCGTCGTGCTGTATTACTGCTCCTTTTGGTAGTTTTGCCTGTGTTGGCGCAATTATTTTCTTTGGTGGATTCCACACTTTGCCGGGCACGGTAAGCTTGACTTCTTGGCAGTGTACTGGTCTAAGTATCTGCTTCTTGCCTACAGTGGTTACCTCTACGCCACATATGTGTAATACATACTCGGTCGTGTCTGGCTGTAGGAAGATTAGGTCTACTGGCACGTTTACTGTCTTTGCAACTAGGTATGGTCCCCAGTAGTCTCCCGCACTTATTAGAATGTGGTCATGCAGCGCATCTATCCTAGACCCATAATATCCGCCCCCAGTGCCCGGTATGGCTGGCACAATTGGTATTACTGCTTCCCTATAGCTCTGGTAGACCTTCCTAATGTAGACGTACATGTTGTTAACAAACTTTAGGTCACCGTGAGGAGTAAGAACAAGATTTAGCTTAACTACACCATTCTCTATCTTCTCAATGTTCACGTCAACAGTAGTGTAGCCACTCACTGCTTTGCTGTACTTGAATGGTGCTAAACCGAACTTTACTGTTAGGCTCTTTGACTCTAGTGGTCTAGATAGCTGTGGCTCTCCCCTCCTAAGGTAGATAACTAGCCTAACGTAGGGACCATCAGCATCTTTCCACGGTGGAGGCGGCACTTCGTCTCCGTCTAGGGCAACGTTGAAGAAGAGTGTCTTCGTCTCTCCTGGCTCCAATATTGCTATGGCTGGAACGACATTGCATGTTTCTGTGGCTGTTCTAGCATTTGTGCAGAGTCTACACCACCAATCAACGTCGTGTATTACCATGGTCATTGGTCGCACATATACCTGACAGCCATAGAAGTCCTTGAACTCGCCCGGCACCTTCGGATTAACCCACATCCCCATCCTGTACTCAACATCTACTACAGCTACCTCTCTCCTGTCCTCGTCGTTAATGACTTCTACAAATACTGTAACGATGTTCTTCTGCTCGTTAGCGTACTCGTACCAGATGTTTCCAAGCTTCACAAGTCTAGTAGATTTAGAAAGTTAATAATTATGCTATGACTAGTTGGAAAAGCTTTTTGGCGAACTGGAATGCTGCTAGGTCGTCGTTCCCGACTATTGTTGCGTTTGCCATGTCTGCAATTGTTGAGAGTATTGTTGTTCCCCTACTGTAATATGCGACGAATCTTGCATGGTTAATCGACTTGTCTAGTAGGGGTCGAATGTGTTGCATGTAGGTGTGCTTTATGGTTGTGTCTACTAGTTGTCTAACTGTTCCTGGTATTGGTAGTATTGATAGGTCTCTTGCTAGTGCTCGGGAGAGATAGTCGA
>JAMOMD010000046.1 GCA_027068725.1 Thermoproteales archaeon
CATTTCAGGAGTACCTTCGAGCAGTACTGCTTGATCTTGATGAAAAGTATCCTGGCACGCTATTTCACTTCGTGGAGAACTTCATTAGAAGAGTCGTGCCCATGCTCAGGACAGAGCAGGTTGGAACATTCTTCAGGTGCAAAATCTGTGGCTTACCAACATCTAGACCAGATGAGGTCTGTGCATTCTGCCGTACCGTTCAGCTAATTAGGGAACTTAAATCAGGTTAACATAGACTAACCTGAGCAATGAAGCTTGAGTTCAAGAATATTCGCATTGATAAGCTTAGACCACATGAAGCAGTAATTGACTCTCTCGTTGAGCAGCTTGTCTATGACATAAAAATGAGAGGATTAATATATCCAATAATTGTTGATAAGAACACATATACAATACTAGATGGTCATCACAGGACAGAAGCTTTCAAGAGACTTGGTCTAACACGAATACCGGCAATATTAGTTGATTACAAGCAGGATTATGTAACATTAAAGAGGTGGTTCTATATCTTAGATATAGAGAAGGCAGGGGGCAGCTTATTTAGTCCAAAGGTAGATGAAGTATTGATAAAATTCATTAGAAGAGTTGTTAGAAGGTTAAGACCAGGAGACTACGAGGCTCAACTCAAACATTGGAGATATATAACGAGGATATTTCATAATAACTTGAGAGAACTGTATTGGATAATTCATGAAGCTACGCAAGATCTTCCATTTAAGAAGATACCGGAGGATCAGTATAGGAGTGAGCTTCCTGCAATAGTTACACCATACTTGCTTAAGCAGGATGTTGTGCAGTCCTCATTGTTGGGAAAAGTCTTTCCGCCTAAGACTACTAGACATATATTTCATTTCGAGATACCTGAAATAAATTACAAAGTCAAGATCTAGCATGATCCATTAGTATGTTAATTATTGTAACTTCCTGTTCAGGACTGTACTGTCTCGGAAATCTCACTGACACGTAGTCATCTATCTCGTGCTGTGTTACTTCTCTCTGCATTGATGTTATGTATGTTATATCTGACAGTGTCTTAGCTATCTCTTCAATATTTTTTGAAGATCTGTCATCTCTTACTAGTACTGGACGTGGAAACCTTCTAAGTAATGATTTCAAGTCTGTCTTCATTATTGTTACACCTGAGTGTGGACTACGTGTTTTTCCGATGCTTTTAATTGCCTTATTAATTATGCCAAATGCAGATGCTTCATCAGCTCTAAGTTGCCTAATCTTAGAGCCGTGAAAGAGTACTGCATGCTCAATATCCTGCAAGTATAGGCATGCTACTGCATCTCTACGTATTGACCTTGATATCATCAGTGATGCAACAATAAATCGCGAGTGAATACCACGAAGTTCCTGAACTTGTCGTGTTGATGTTATTAGTACGAACACTCTCATAGCACAGTAAGGTAAGTATGAGAGATAAGTTAAGGCTAGTCATCACAGGAACACCAGGAGTTGGGAAGACCACTATAGCAAAAGAACTTGCAGCAAGGCTTGGTCTTGAGTATGTTAATCTTAACGAAGAGCTTATCAGGAGAGGAGTCTGCAAATACAATCCTGAATTATCAACATATGAGATAACAGACGTTGATAAGGCAGTGCAGATTCTAGATACAGTAGTCGAATCTTATGCTAGAGCTGTGTTTGATACGCTTCTTGTTGAGCTTCTAAATCCTGATCTTATAGATCTTGTAATAGTTCTAAGACTTGACCCCCGTGTATTGTATAGAAGATTACGTAATGAGAGAGGATGGGTAGGACAGAAATTGTGTGAGAATGTGCTTGCGGAAATTCTTGATTATTTCCTAATAAAGTCTGTTGAAAATTTTGGAGAGGATAATGTGCTTGAGATTGATACAACAGGAAAATCTATTGAAGATGTTATTAATGAAATATTGAATTTCTTAGAAGGAAGAAATAATGAGAAAAGAGAGGAGAAGAGGGTGGGCATTGTATCTTGGCTTGACAAGGTTGATCCTAGCTTTCTCGTATGCTTAGACATGTGTCGTGAGGGACTCGTGACAGAGTGTGAGGTCTAGTAGTCTGCCGAAGCTTTGTGTGGTATTCTCCTTATTTCGAACAGTAGTGCTCTTTGCCAGCCAAATCGCTCTAGTCGTTTTGATAGTGCACGAAGCACGCCTCCTCTTAGTGATATTATGAGTGCTTTGACTACTTTTCCTTCCTCGTCTATGTACATCCTAATTATGATTTGTCTCCTGTTGATTTCTCCAATGTAGTTAACTTTCTGTAGGTCTTTTGGTATTAGTTTGTGAAATTCTCGTTCTGCTAATTTTAGCAACTTCTCATACTGTTCCGGCAGCTCTTCGTCAGGACTTGAGATGTTTCTCACGCCTGCAACCTGCAGATCTAGCAGCGCAACGTCAGGATCCTTTCTCAAGTTAAATATTGCAACGCCATGTATCCTTATTGAGGACACCCCGTGGCTACATGCATGGCGGAATGTTATAAAGCTTTTTCGTGAGCATTTTTGTCCCTGACCTATCTCGCACAGAAACGCCTATATACCCATGTAATACAATTCTGGTACACTCGAGACCAATACAATGTACGAGGTCAAGCTTAACCCAGCAGAAGAGTACGTGATACTTCCTGTAAGAGTTCTTGAGAAAATTCTTAGATATGCACTAACACTGTGCCAGGAGAGGTGTCCTGCTGAGAGAGATCCTGAAGCATGTATATACCTTGTCAAGCTGTGTAAGATGCTCGGACTAGGACAGCCTCCCTGCGTTGAGGCAGAATACGAGAACTTCAGTGTTGAGACTTTCAGGAATATAGTTCGTGAAATCGAGAGAAAGTATGGTATGAAAATTCACGAGTTCTTAAGGAGAGTCAAGGTTCGTGGACCAAAAAGTTTGGAGGAGAACACAGATTACATGGAGGCGGAGTTTGCTATTGGTGTTCTACAGCTGTTAGGAAAGAAGATTGAGGTGTACATCGTGAGAGGATCTGAGCTCAAGATAGTCAAGGCTTAGGCTAGACATTTCTGAAGTACAAGCTTGACAAGTTGCACGAGCTCATCTTTGGAATATGTCTTTGGCTTTACTAGAAATGCTCCTCCCTTCTTAGATACTAGCCACATTTTGTCAACACCATACCTTATGCATATCACATCTCCGTCCATCCTTATCCTGATGTCAGAGTTCCCATCCTCACATATTGCCATCAGGAGGTCGTCCTCTACTGGAACAATGTCAAAGATCTTGTGCCCAAGCTTTACTCTCATTTCACTACTTGGCTAGTCAACATGCTATTAGTCTAAATTATTCAAAATAAGTATACGTAACAGGAACTATATCAGAGACTCCACTGTCGCAAGAATTGAAGAGACTGTGCTTAATGCAACGTTTCTATAATGCTCAAGATCGCTTGATAGTTTCACTTCCTGAAGTTGTTTCAGAACCTCGTTAAGATGCTGAAGTCTTAGCTGATCTGTCTTTGGAGACCAGCACTTGAATATTCTACAGAAGCTTGGCCTAGCCTCATATATTACACATCTCGCTAAGTTACCTTCAAACGTCAGGAATGGGCAAGGGCGAAGAAGCTGCAGTGCAGCATTCCATAACACAAATAGACGAACATGATCACCTCTGCATATTTTCTGCCCTGTCAAGTCCGATATCTTCTCTAGAACAATATCGATCTCTGATAGTGTCTTAGCATCGTCTAGTGTTATTGGTGGTGCACCTGAAGTACAACACATTCCACATCT
>JAMOMD010000047.1 GCA_027068725.1 Thermoproteales archaeon
AACAATTACGCCTCCTCATCAGTGGCTTGCGGTGTACAGATGGATAAGTAGGGTATTCTGCGCTGACGTGATCATACACTTTGGCACACATGGATACCTCGAGTTTAGGCCAGGAAAAGGCGTTGGCCTATCCTGGAAGTGCTGGCCAGAGATAAGTATTGACGATATTCCACACCTCTACGTCTACGTTGTGACTAACCCCATGGAGGGGGTCATAGCTAAGAGAAGAAGCTACGCCATCCTGATAGATCATCAGTATCCTCCAATGTCTATTCCTGAGGTCATGGAGGAGCTTGAAGATCTTCTGAACCAGTACTCACGTGCACGTGGCTTAGGTGAGCATCATCGTGCACGTGTGATCTTTGAGAAGATTCTAGATGCTGCAAAGAAGCTAAACATTAATGTTCACTTAGACGATCCTGATAAGGTAGTTGAGGAGCTTCATAGGTACCTTGACATGGTCAAGAATACTCAGATTAATCTTGGTCTACATGTGTTTGGGAAGGCTCCAGATATTGACAAGACCGTTGAGTATGTTGTGACGTTGTTCCTAAAAGATACGCCACGTAGTAAGTCAGTGCTTAGACTTGTTGTGGAAGCTCTTGGGCTTGATTATGACTATCTGCGCGATCATCCTGAAGTGTATGTGCGAGAGCTCGGCATGACTGGGAGAGAGCTACTTGACAAGATCAGGAAGGTCCTGATACATGTTCTACACGAGCTTCTTAGAAATGGATGTAGAGATGCTACGGAGATTGAGAATAGACTACGCAGGATGCTTCTACGCGAGCTAGGTCTCGTCACGTAAAAGTTTTTTCCTATCTGTAGACCACTGCAGGAAAGTCATGCCTGAGGCACGTTCGCTACTTGAGAAGCTGGATCCTATACTGAGGTACGTCCCTACTGTACCTAGGCCGAGAACACCGCTTCCACTGTCTGCGAGACTGTTCTGGACGTTCGTTGCCGTGACTATATACCTGTTGCTAATGATGACGCCGCTCTACGGTATACAGCACGCTGTTGTTCCATCATTCTACTTCAGGTTAATGTCACTGATATTTGCGACGAGCTTTGGAACGCTTGCTCACTTGGGAATTGGTCCCATAGTCATTGCAGGCATCATACTGGAGATACTTGTCTTCTCAGGAATTCTCGATATTGATCTTGAGGATCCTGTAGATAGAGTCAGGTTTAACGCACTGATGAAGCTGCTCTCGCTTGCCATTGCTGCACTTGAGGCAATTACAGCAGTGACAATTGGCTGGCTTAGAGTTTCGTCACCTCTGATAGGTGCGCTAGTAGTGATTCAGCTGCTCATTGCTACGATGATCATAATACTGCTAGATGATATGATAACAAATGGCTGGGGACTAGGAAGTGGCATAGGCTTGTTCATACTTGTCAGCATTGCTAAGACCGTGATGTGGTACACGTTCTCACCAGTTCTAGCACCTGATAACTATCCTGTAGGAGTAATACCAGCCCTCATCACTGCAATAGTTAGACATCACCTACCTCTCGACCTGATATACTCCTTCAATAGAGGAGGCACAATAGTTGGTCTAGCAGCAACAATACTGCTCGGCTTCTTTGTCCTGTACCTCGAGCTGCTGAGCGTGCCAATACCACTCACATTTACTCAGTTCAGAGGAATCAAGTATAGTCTACCACTGCGCGTCATGTACGTCTCGGTCATACCTATCATATTCACAGCATTCACACTGATCCTGATATCGCACCTGCTTCAGTATGTTGCATTTGCAACAATGAACAATCCAGCACTGAAATGGCTTGCCTGTGTTAGAAGAGCACCAGAGTTTGGCGGTGCCTGGGTACCATGTGAGAATAGTCTACTGTACTTCCTATGGTCACCACCGCCACCCAACATCACTCCACAGTACGTGATTGTGCACATCATACTGTACGTAGTTCTATGTACAATCTACGCCTACATCTGGGTCAACATTGCTGGAATGTCAGCTGAAGATCAGGCAAAGTACATAGTCGAAGCAAAGCTAAGCATACCTGGCTTCAGACCAAACGTCAGAATAGTCGCCAAGTACCTAGAGAAGTACATTAACGCACTAACAATAACAAGCGGAGTCCTGACAGGACTACTAGCAGCACTCGGCGACCTACTACAAGTCTTCGGAGGAGGAATAGGACTAATACTACTAGTAGAGATAGCACTACAGTACTACGCAATAGCCGTAAGCGAGCACCTGTTCGAGATGTTCCCAGGACTAAGAAGATTCGCAGGAATAGAAAGACTATAACATTAAAATCGAGAACTATTAAAACCAGCGCGCTCCCCCACGACGCTTAATAAACATTTCAAATTTACGACAAGCTAGTTATCAAAAACCGTTCTATAACACATTATGTTATCTGTAGAATTCCTTTTAAGGTCATTCAGCTAGGATAGCGCTCATCACTCTGCGTCAGGTGCTGACCTCCTCATCACTCTATTCTCCTCCTGTCGTGACAAGATTTAAAACGAGGCTCTTAGACACTCGTCACAGCCATGGCGAAGAAGGGAGTAGCAAGGCAAGTTGGTGTACCCTGGAAGTACCATATTCCACCAGCAGTGTTCATAAACAGTCTAGTACCTGTCGCAGACAACAGTGGTGCTAAGCTTGTTAGAATAATCGGAGTCTGTGGATGTAATGCAAAGACTGTGCATAGGAGAATTCCTGGAGCAGCTGTTGGAGACATGGTTGTAGTATCGGTCAGAGAGGGCAAGCCTGAGATGAGAAAGCAGATCATGAGAGCTATCGTGATTAGGCAGAGAAAGCCGTACAGGAGACCAGACGGTACATGGGTAATGTTCGAGGACAATGCAGTAGTGATAACAGACGAGCTTGGCAATCCAAAGGGCACAGAGATTCATGGCCCAGTAGCAATGGAGGCTGCACTAAGGTGGCCAGCAATTGCAAACCTTGCAACAATGATCGTATAATCCCGCGCTCTTTATTCTTCCTTCAGTTTTTCCTAAAAACGCGTACCTAAACGTTAAGATACCCTTTTCCTGAAAAATTCTCTACTGTACATGGTTAGGGCGGTTGGTATTGATCCAGGTACGTATAGTATGGACATTTTTGGGTTCGATGATGAGACAGGGAAGATAATTGTTGACGAGTCTATACCACGTGTTAAGATTACGGAGAATCCTGAGATTGTTCTCGAAATTTTGAGAAAGGTGAAGGAGGAGCACGGTATTGACATAATTGTTGGCCCATCCGGTTATGGGGTTCCAACTAAGCGAGCAAGCGAGCTCGATGATCATGACATTAGGTATGCAACATTCATAACATATAGAGACTACGAGCGTAGACTCAGGATAGTTGGATTGAGAAGACTCATGAAGTTGCTGAAGGAGGCTCCTGATCTAAATGTGTGGTTCTGTCCTGGTGTTGTTCATCTTCCTACAGTTCCTGAGCATAGGAAAGTGAACAAGATTGACATGGGGACTGCCGATAAGGTATTCAGTGTTGTTGCTGCTGTTCGAGACTTTTACGAAGAGGGAATTCCACTAGATAGGCTAGATTTCGTACTTGTTGAGATAGGCTTCGCTTATAATGCTGTTATTGGAGTTAAGGGAGGAGTCATAGTTGATGGTATAGGTGGAACATACGCGTCCATAGGCTACCTTGGAATGGGTGCACTTGATGCAGAACTAGCGTACGCACTTGCCAATTCTATAGATGACTTTTCGAAAAACATCCTATTTCAGGGAGGAGCAGCATATATTGCAGGCATAGACCCATTCAAGACAAGCATAGAAGAGTTTGTTAAAAAAGCAATAGAAGGAGATGAAAAAGCAAGGATAGCCTACGAGGCTTTTATCGAGGGTATACTCAAAGACATTGCGAGAATATTAGTATCAGTAGATAATCCACGCGCAGTAGTTCTAAGTGGTAGATTTGTAAGAGTAAAAGAATTTAAAGAAGACCTAGAAGATAGACTAAACAAATTTTTGAAAAGATTCAATATCAACTGCGAGATAAGGTACATTAGGAGGAGAGGAAAAGTTTGCAAAGAAGCAGCAGAAGGAGCAGCAGTAATAGCAAACGGTATAGCAGGTGGTATATATAAAGAAATTATACATCATATGAAACTGTTAGAAGCTCGCGGTCACATATTCGACCATATCTACCTACCTGAAGATATTGTTAATAAGATTAAGAACACGTTCACGAACGTACCAATATAGGAATTAATTTCAATATTTAACATTTTTCATAACATGTACAGGATATACTAGGATTTGACAAAGTGAGAAGAGAAATCAGGTTAGGAAAATGAAGAGAAGGGAGGAAAAGAAGTTGAACTTTTTTGGGGTGTGAGTTTTGTTGAGAAGTAGGTGATGATGGCAGGGTTAGCCGATTTGTGAGGATGGTCGGCAGTTGTCTGATGTTTTATTCTTTACGATTGTGTTGATTTTTGTCTTATGTATTCTTTTAGTTCTTTTATTCTTTCTTCAACTGCTTTTAGTTCTTCTTCTAGGTCTTTTATCATTTCTTCTAGGAATTTCTTGTAGTCTTCTAGCATTGATAGTTCTTCTTCAGGTGTCTGTGGTGGAGGTGGCATCCAGTACCATGGCCATGGTGGTGGGTAGTATGGCATTGGTGGTGGGTATGTTGGCATGTATGGCTGTGGCTGATATTGCTGGTATGGGTACTGCTGCTGTTCTGGTGGCTGCTGGGTCATCTGCTGCTGTGGATACTGGTACTGCTGTTGCTGCTGGTACTGTGGTGGTGGCGGGGGTGGTGGAGGTGGCATGTATTTCATTAGTCTCCAGAGTCTGAACCAGGCCATTCTCTCACTATGATGTTGTCTTCAGGGTTTCAAGGAACTTTCGCATCATGTCAAACATCATTCTGTAGCTCTCTAGCACGGTCATGTAGGCGAACATGTAGTACATTGGCACTGTTATCCACCACATGTACATGTACATCAGGTATGCTGGGTCAAATGGTGGAGGCGGCAGGTAGTAGGGGATCATGGCCACCACCTAGGCATCATGTAGTACATGTACATCCACGGCATGTAGTACATCCATGCCATTGGATAGTACATCATGTAGTACATGTAGCTCCATGGACTGTACCACAGCCATGGAAATAGGAATCTGCATGCTCCTCTTCCAAATAGCCATCCTGGTCTCAGCCATGGCGGCAGGAAGCTAAATGGTCCTCTTCCTGGCCATGGGCTCCACCATCCTCCTCCTCTCCATCCTCTTCCCCATCCGCCTCCCCATCCACCGAACCACCAGGCCATACCGCTCACCGTGTTTTGAGCAGTTGCTCAAAAATTTAAACCCTTCTCAGCATTTCCCGTCTTCTGTCGCTGCTATCAGGATGGACTTGCGGTTAACAAGTGCATCAATCAGCTTCTTTCTAGCATTCTCGAGTATTCTCCAGAGTGTACTTCTAGGAAGACCCATTCTCATTGCTGCCTCGTGCTGTGTGAGATCATCAAGATAGACTAGCTTCAGTGCCTGAAGCTCTACGTATGTTAGGACTACCTTGTCCTGCGTGTCTACGCACTGGTCAGTCACTGGCATAGGAACGAAAATTGTGCAAGTACTAGGAACATCAACTGGGACAAGTCTCTTCCTTCTCTTTCCCCACATCCATCTGTGTCCTGGCATGGTGCTTCTCGTCCTCTATGCTGTAGAGTGGTTACTTTATTAGATTAGTTTAGTGAGAGTAAACGCGGGGTGGTGTTCTACGATACGTCTTGACGATGTTAAGCGCAAGGTCCTTCTAAAACTTCAGGAAGATGGTAGAGTCAGCCTAGTTGAGCTAGGGAAGTCTCTCAGCATGACACATGTTGGAGTCAGGAAGCACCTCAGCAAGATTCTACAGCAGGGAATTGCGAAGGTTCAAGCAGTCCTGAATGTGAGACTCCTAGGGCTGAGAATGTGCATGGTAGATGTTGATAGACCACCTGATGCACTTACTAAGATCTTGCTTTCCTGTCCTAAGGCAGTCATGGTATTCTGTACTGAGGGTACTGAGGAGCAGTGTTCAAAGTTGAGAGTAGTTTTCTGTGCAGAAACTACACATAGTTTATTATCAACAGTTCAGAGACTTAGTAAGGAGTTTAACATTGATACGCAGCTTGTAGAGGTTAAGCATGTTCTTAAGCCTAGTTACCTGAATATTCCAATACCTTCTAGAGATCAGTCACGTGCACCATGTGGAGCAGTATGTGCTTTATGTGAGAGATATCAGAGAAATGAATGTGAAGGATGTCCAAACACAATATATTACCGTGGTAAGCTCTGAATAAGTCTATTTAGTACAGAGTTCCAGAGCTGTTCAGGGTTTCCAAATACTGCTACTCCTATTCCTTTCACTCTCTCTACAAGATTTGCAAGAAGTGGATGCTGGTACACAACTATCTTGTAATCAAGCTTTATTGCTTTTTCAATACAAGCATCTACGCAGGTTCCACATCTATCACATTTTGAGAAGTCTATGTGTGGTAGACCATCTAGTCCAACTCTGAGTGCCTCTTTAGAGCATGCTCTAGCTGCAGCACAGACGTCTCTGCACTTTAGGCACAGATCGTGCACTATGACTATGGGAACCGTAGACTCGAGAGGGCACTCTATGTCTGGAACAACTAGAGCAACAGGTACTCTAGCCTTAAGTGCATGAGATACAAGATTTGTAACTAATGTGTCAGCTATTCCTGACGCTATTTTTGCCAGTGTGTTAAATGTTGTTGGAGACACTACTACTATTGCAAAGTAGTTGAGGTAGACCTTGCCTGCACTTGCGTAACTTGGATCTTCCTGATCTTCGTATATTAGCTCACATCCTCTGCAGGATTTTACTAAATTCTCAAGCTCGTCAAGCAGATTGTAAGTCTTGAGCACGCTCTTTCCTGCACGTGATACGTATATTGTCACAGGTACACCATGCTCGAGAACTATCTTCCTGATCATGTTGACGCTCTCTCGAAGATAATGACCAGCGCCTGTTATTGCCCAGGCTATTCTCCTGACCTGATTATTCATTTGACGTTCAGGTAGTTATGTATGGAAAATAAGTGATACGGTGGCGCAGGTGAGTGAAGTTAGCTTAACAATTCTCCTACTTGAAGATGCTGTTGAGGACTTGTGATGAGGAGAGTAGTACTGGTAAGGTATGGTGAGATAGCTGTTAAGACTGGTAGAGTCCGTGCTGAGCTTGAGAGTAGGCTAGTATACAACATTGTCATTGGTCTTAGAGAGGCTGGCATTTCTCGACAACAGGCAACTGTTGAGCGTGCTGATGGTCGTGTACTCGTGTATTTGCATGACCCTAGTGTGCTTGAGAAGGCTGTAGATGTCATTCGGAGGGTATTTGGTGTCAAGAGTATCTCTCCCGCCGTTGAAATTAGGTTTGAGAAACTTGAGGACATATGCAAAGTTGCGGAAGATCTCTGGAAAGATGTTGTTAAAGATAGGACATTTGCAGTACGGTGTCACAGGGTTGGTAAGCACTCCTTCACTAGTAAGGATGTTGAAGCACGCGTTGGCGAGGTTCTGAGACCATATGCCAGGGGAGTCAACCTCGAGAATCCTGATATTGAGCTGTATGTTGAGATACGTGGCGATACTGCCTATCTCTATGATAGTGTTCTTGAGGGACCGGGTGGGTTACCACTAGGGTCTGAGGGTAGGGCTCTCGCTCTTGTGTCAGGTGGGTTTGATTCTCCTGTTGCTGCATGGTTTGTCATGAGGAGAGGAGTTGCTGTAGACTTTCTCACGGTATCTCTAGCTGGTGAGCTTGATCTTCTACCTGCACTTAGGGTAATTGCTCACTTAGTCGATAGATGGTGTATTGGTTACGATCCTGTCGTCTATGTTGTACATGCTGAAGAGCTTGTGAAAGAGATTCGAGAGAAAGTCAATCTTGAGCTTTGGAATGTTGTCTATAAGAGATGTTTACTGTACATTGCGGAGAGAATAGTTGAGAAGGAGCGTGGGTATCGTGCTATTGTTACTGGAGACATTATTGGACAGGTATCATCTCAGACACTTGACAATATTTACAGTTCTCAGCACGGTATTAGAATTCCTATCTTGAGACCACTTATAGGATTTGATAAAGATGATGTAATGAAGTATGCACAGCTCATAGGAACGTACGAGCTTAGTAAACAAGTTGCTGAGTACTGTGCCATATTCTCGACAAAACCTAGAACATGGTCAACACCTGAGGAGATTGATCTCGAGTTTTTCAAAGTGAAGAAAGTTGTTGATAAGATTATTGAAAACAATGTACGCAAGCTCAGAAAGAAAGAGCTTCTTGAGATTGTCTCGTCTGCACACGTTGAGACCTACGATGTTCAGGAAATTCCAGAGAATGCTGTGATAATTGACGTAAGACCAAGACATGTTCCAAAGCTTAGAGTAGATAACGTTCCTGTTATTGAGACAAGTATAGATAACGTATTTGATATTGTGAAAAGCCTCGACAAGAGTAAGAAAATCCTAATCTACTGTACTTCACCTCTAGTATCTAGATATGTTGCGAGAAAACTACGCGAGCTTGGGTATGAGGCTTATAGTTTAGTACGTTATTGAGCCTTCTTTCGTGATTATTCTTATCTTGCCTTCTCCTTCACATATCTTACCTATTACATGCGCATTGAATCCATGTCTCTTGCATACTTTCACTACCTCTTCTGCATTCTCTCTGGACGTTACGTAGACCATGCCTATTCCCATGTTGAAGACGCGATACATCTCGTCGAGAGGTACGTTTGCTTCTCTCTGTATGAACTTGAATATTGGCTTAGGCTCAGGAAGAGAGTCTAGCAGTATGTCAGCTTTTTCCTTAACTTTCTTCAATATTCTTCTAAGCTTAGTATATGCTCCACCTGTTATGTGTGCAGCACACTTGACTAGCCTCTTCTCATACAATTCTAGTGTTAGGTTTGAGTAGATGTACGTTGGCTTTGATAACTCCTCACCAAGTGTTGCGCCAAGTTCTGGAATATATTTATCTAAGCTATGTTTAGTTAGGATTGCCCTTCTGATGAGCGTGTAGCCGTTTGCATGTACTCCATTACTTTCTACACCTACAATCACGTCACCGATACTTGGTGCTGTAGGTCTGTGTGCTCTTATGCCTATCAGGAAGCAGCAAACATCTGGTCCCGTGACAAGATCTGGCATTATTGCTGTCTCTCCGCCCACTATACAGAATCTAGAGAACTTAGCTGCCTCGTAGACTCCCTGCATTATTCTGTTAAACTTCTCTTCATTGCTCTCTGGAAGAGATACGTAGACTGATGCTGCGTAAGGCCTGAAGCCGTCACATGCTATGTCATTAACGTTCATTGCCACAGCATCCCAGCCAGCTACCTCAAGCTTGTTTAAGTGGTCTAGTATCATAGTCTTTGTTCCTACACCATCAACGTGTAGACATATCTCAAGATCTCCAATCTTTACATAGGGAGCATATTCATCGAGTCCCTGAATCTCTACTCCAACTTCTTGAGCAAGTCTGAGAATTAGCTCATGTGCAGATGCGTGCATTCTTCTATGTTTTGTAAGATCAACACCTGCCTTGGCGTAGGTCCACTCTTGAGATGTGCTCATTGTGGTATCGCTTATTTTATCTGCAATATTTAAATATCCTGATGATATTGTGCGTTGTCGCCTGCGGCAAGCTTAAGATATGGAATGTTAAGAAAGATGCTCCCTCCAGAGTTCCAGCAAGAGAAGCTTACATTGGTCCTCTTACAAGACTTGCAATTAAGTACGCAGAGAAGTTCTTTCCTGATAGCTGGGTAATTCTTTCTGCAAAGTATGGTTTTGTGCTACCTGACGAGATGGTGGAGAACTATGACAAGACTTTCAAGAACGTGAAGGTTACCGATGATCTAGTTCTGAAACTTAGGAGACAGGCTGAGGAGAAGGGTCTCCTTAAACATGATATTATACTCGTCATAGGAGGCAGAGCGTACTGTGATGTCTGTAGGAGAGTGTTCTACGACAGGAAGGTACTTGCACCACTTGAGGGAAGGGGATTAGGTGAGATGATTAAGATCTTGAGCATGTGCATCAGGACGGGCAGAAATCTGCTCTTAGAGTGTCCTCAGCCTTCTCTATAGAACTCGCGCTCTTTCTCACTTACATCAAGAGGAATTGGGTACTGTCCTGTGAAACATGCTAGACAGAGATCTTTCTCTGGTAATCCTATTGCTTTTACAAGATTCTCGACCGACAAGTAGCGAAGCGTGTCAGCTTCAATTATTTTCCTGACTTCCTCTACATCTCTTCCATGTGCAACAAGTTCTTGACGTGTTGGAAAGTCTATTCCCATAAAGCAGGGGTACCTTATTGGTGGACTAGCTATCCTGACATGTATCTTACATGCTCCAAGTCTCCTGAGTGTATTAACTAGGTTTCTCATCGTTGTTCCACGCACAAGTGAGTCATCTACAAGTGCTATAGATTTCCCTCTAAGCCTCGTTGACACTATTCCAAATCGCGCAATTTGGCTACGGAGCTCCTTTGGCATGATGAAGCTTCTGCCAAGGTATCGAACTTTCACGAGAATGTCCTCTATTGGCTTTCCTGTTCTGTAAGCATAACCATATGCAGCAACACGCCCAGTCTCAGGTATGGGCACAACAATATCGATGGTCTCATTCTCGTCCTCGCCAAGTAGTTCACCCATTCTTCTTCTGGCATCGTAGATGACTACTCCATTGAATATTGTGTCAGGTCTAGCAAAGTACACGTACTCGAAGGCACAGAAGGCTCTTCTCTCTGGTTCTCTATCTACATTATTGTAGAATATCTCTAAGTCTTTTGTACAAAGTATTATCTGGCCTGGCTCAACCTCCATGATGTTATCCGTGGTCTCTGCCATCAGTGTTGTCAGAGCACAACTCTCGGAACATGCTAGAAGAATATTGTCTTTTTTCAGAATGCTAAGTGGCTTGAATCCATATGGATCTCGTGCTAGGACTAGTACATTTTTTGTCATTAACACGAGTGAGTAAGATCCTTGAACTTTTGTGAGTGCTTGCCGTACTCCCTCGATGATGTCTTTCCTAAGTTTTATTTCTCTATGAATAAGCTTTAGTAGCACTTCAGTATCCGTGTCTGTTACAAATGTGTAATATTGTTCAAGTTCTTTTCTTAGCTGTTTATAATTTGCTATTGTACCATTGAATGCTAGGAAGAGAACGTTTTCGCCATCTTCTATGTACATTGGGTGGAGTTCCTCTATTTTTCTGGTGTAGGTACCTGTCGTAGAGTATCTGACATGACCAATCGCCATTGGTGCTTGCTCCTGAACATCAGGTATTGCGTTAACAACGTATCCAAAGTTTCTTATCAGGCGGTGCTGTCCCTGTGGCGTTATCCAGGCTAGTCCTGCTCCTTCCTGTCCGCGGTGCTGTATCTGTATGAGAAGGTGCTTGACTATGTGTGCAGAGTAGTCAGCTCCTACGCATGCTGCAATTCCACACATTGTGTCAGGTTAGTTCTTTTACATGCTCATTTAAACGTAGCGAGAGTATCCACGTCATCTGTCTCAGTATCGTTTTTAAAGGCTCATGTAAATGAACGTGTGCATGGTTGGGACATTCTCAGTATATGCATTTGATGAAGTGTGGAGAGTTGCTAAGATTCTGTATTATGGTCTCTTGTCGCTCAATCATAGAGGACAGTCAGGATGTGGCATGACGCTGCTATCAGATACTCTCACAACAATGACTTCTCCTAGTGGTGATGTTGAGCATGCATTTGATCTAGACAAGCTTGTAGATACTCCAGGATGGGCTGGCCTTGGCTGGATCCTATCTGCAGGTGGGGACTTTGTGAGAAGGCTAGTAATCGATAGTAGAGAAGTCTACGTGTTCTCGTACATTCCTATTACTGGCCCTATCGAGGGAAAGTTGAGAGATGGCATTAGAGAAATGCTTCGTGACTTAGATAGGGGCGTCGAGCTTCTTAATAATGTATCAAGAGAGCTTAAGCAGCCTCTAACATTTGTTGCTATTACATCAAATGGCGAGATGCTCGTGTATCGCGACCCTTCAGGACTTAAGCCACTGCACGTTGGTGGTTACGGTTTTGACCTTGCCATCGTGTCAAGCGAGTCCTGTGCAATAGAGTGTGTTGGTGGTGATCCACGTTCAGATGTGCCACCTGGCTCAGGACTACTTATTGACAAGTATGTTCTTGAGAGAAGTCACGTGAGAGATGACAAGAATAGGAAGTACTGTGCACTTGAGTACATCTACTATAGTAGACTAGACAGTGTTGTTGATGATGTGCCAATTTTCGAGTTTAGAAGAGAGCTTAGTCGCATACTTGCGCAACGTGTGAAGCTTGAGGGAGACGTCGTCATTGGTATTCCTGAGACAGGAATAGTGTATGCGATAGAGTACGCTAAGGCTAGGGGACTAGAGTACTGCATAGGCTTTGTTCAGACAGGTAGACGCGTGAGATCTGCACTGGTGCAGGATCTTCTTGAGCGTCTAATTGGTGTACAGCTTAAGATGAGCCCAATCAGGAGCGTGTTTAAGACACGTGACGTCATTCTAGTAGATGACAGTCTTCTGAAGGGTATAACATTGAAGAACGTTGTCCAGTACGTCAGGAACAGGGTTGGCGCTAGAAGAGTGCGAGTTCTTGTTGCTGCACCACCCATAAGGTATGAGTGCCCATTTGCTATGGATATTCCATCTAGAGAAGAGCTTCTGTGCGCTAACGTTAGCATGGATCTTCTGCCTAAGGTTCTGGATGTTGATGAGGTTGTGTTTGGCTCACTTGAGGATCTGTATGAGGCATTCTCGAGGTTTGGTGTAGAAAAGGATAAAGTATGTACGTACTGTATGACTGGTATCTTGCCAGAGTGGTGAGACTATGAGCATGAAGATTCTCCTACTAGGAGAGTGCTCTCGCGAGCACGCGATCGCTGAAGCAATTGCACGTTCTACACACAAGGTGACACTGTATGCCTTGATGCAGCATATGAATCCAGGAATCAGGAAGTGCTGTAAGGATACTGGAGGAGAAGTTGTTCTAGGAAACTTCCTAGATCCTGAGAAGGTTGTACAGGTAGTCAAAGATAAGGGTATCGACCTTGTCGTGATTGGCCCAGAAGAACCCCTATTTAGAGGAGTTGTCGATGCTGTTGAAGAGAAGCTAGGAGTACCCTGTATTGGGCCGAGGAGGGGACCTGCACAGATTGAGCAGTCTAAGGCTTTCATGAGGTACATAATGTGGAAGTACAAGATACCTGGCAGACTCAGGTTCAGAACATTCAGAGATGTTGCAGAGGCTCTCGAGTACATTAAGGAGACTGGAGAGAGTGTCGCAATCAAGCCTGCGAGACAGGTAGGAGGCAAGGGAGTTAAGATTGTTGCAGATGTGCAAGCGTACCTGAGAGATGTCAGGACTAGGGTCAAGGAAGTGCATGTAACGAGACTCTATGAGGAGATGGCGAAGTACACGGACATCGAGGACAAGATTCTGATCGAGGAGAAGGTCGAGGGCGTGGAGTACACATTACAGTGCTTCACAGATGGTGAACATGTTCTACCTCTGCCACTTGTCCAGGACTACAAGCACGCGTTCGAGTTCAGCATAGGTCCTGAGACTGGTGGCATGGGGTCTATAATGGACAAGACATACACGCTACCATTCATAACTCCTGAAGAGTATGAGAAAAGTGTAGAGATTGTTCGTCAGCTCGTGCATGCAGTCAAGAAGGAGCTTGGCATCGAGTACAAGGGCATTATTGCTGGCCAAATGATGTTGACTACCTTGTGGGGACCAACAATAATTGAGTGCTATGCACGTTTTGGAGATCCTGAAGGTGTGAATGTGCTATCTGTACTTGAGACAGATATCGTGGACATATTTGAGGCAATACTAAGCAAGTCTCTTCCAAAGATTAAGCTTAGCTTCAGGCCATGTGCAGTTGTCGTAAAGGCAGTGGCTCCAGTCGGATATCCATTGAACAAGAAGCTTGCTCAGGGCCATGTGCTTGATATCGATGTTAAGAAGATAGAAGAGAAGGGCTGCAGGATATACTATGGATCAGTACACGAGGAGGATGGAGTCATCAGGACTGTCGGATCAAGAGCTGTCGAAATCGCAGGCTTTGGAGATTCCATTCCTGAAGCTGCAGAGAAGGTGAACTCTGTACTGAGGTACGTAACTGCACGTGATTGGAGAGTATTCTACAGGCTTGACATTGGGCAAGAAGAGACTCTCAAGAAGATGATCGAGCAAGCCAACATCATAAGATCAGTCTACAAGTCGAGAAATGTAGAAGAATTGAAAATATACGAATGGATACCTGGTAAAGGACTTAGAGTTATTGAGTATTAACCATGAAGTGCATTGTCAGGGTAGAGGTGCGTTTAAAGAAAGGTTTTCACGATCCTGAAGGTGTTACGGCACTATCCTGTCTAAGAGACCTTGGATTTAAACAGATAGTTGATGTAAAGAGCGGGAAAGTGTACTATCTAACAATTGAAGCACAAACAAAAGAAGATGTGTTAAAAATTGCAGAACAGGCATGTACAAAACTATTATCAAACCCTGTTAAAGACGAATACAACATATCAATAATCGAGTGTACAGAATAGTCTATAAATCTAGTAATTTCAGCACTCGAGCGCTCATCATTTATCTTTTCTACATCTCAGTTTACCCATTATTCATCACGTGGCTATACGCCTTTAAGCTGAAGATAATATTCTAGCTAATGAAGATTTTGCAGCAACGTAGATCAGTACCCATGATATTATGCTAAGTATAGGGCTTGCTGCTCCGATAATGCCTGGTACAAATTGTAGTATCAGTGCTATGAGTAGTAGAATAGCTGCTACTTGGAATAGACTGTCTCCTGTATCATTTTTCAGTCTGAAGAGTCCTATTATAACTCCTATATCGCCTATAGCTAGTAGTATAAATGCGAGAAATATTAATCCTACCGCAGTTGCAGCTGCTGTTTCTATCATTCCTGATGCTGCTATAATTACTGCTGCTATTATTGCTAGTATTAGTACTATTGGGAATCCTATGTATCCTATTTTTATAAATGTTGATGGTGTTGAATAGCTGTCAGGTTTGTATAGTGAAAGATCGCTAAATGCAGGTATTAGTTTTACATATATTGCTATTAGGAATAGTATTGAGCTTGCTATTAGTACTAGCACAAGTACTATAATGATTGCTAAGGCTGTTGGCGGTATTGTTGTTTGCATAGTCACTTCATGCATAGGATGAAGAGAATATGGCGAAGGCGGCTTGATTGCTAGTCGCATTATATATGCTATATATGCTGCTTCCGCTATTATTATGATTGATGCAAATAATACTACTGATATTGTAATCAATAGTGCTGCTTTTTTCAGCTTTTCTAGTCCAGATGCTAGGTAATTGTATGTGAGCGACATAATGGTTCCTACTCTACATAGTTTATTTAGTCTTTTTATGAAGTAAGAGGTAACAGTTTTGAGCACTTGCTTAGCACTATGTCGTCACATGCAGAATAGGTTAAGTGGCAGAAAACGAGCGCTTGCGATATCTCTTGCGTTGTCAATTCCTGTTCTTGTAATCCTGCTGTACTCTTTAGTTACGAATAGTGTCTACGGGTGGCTAGTTCTAACATATCTTGGTACAAAGTATGTGACTGTCTTTGCTTGTCTTCTGCTGTTTTTAATTAATCCTGAGCTTGGTCTTACAGCATACTCAGCTGTACTTCTTGCTGGATGTACTGCAGCAGCTCTGAAGCTTGTGTTTAAGCTTCCTAGACCACCGCCAAGTCACTGGCGTGTGAAGGTGAGTGGCTACGGCTTTCCTTCAGGACATGCCACGATGTCATCGGCAGCCTACAGCATTGTTGCACTATACTTCAGGTATCCCTGCATAGCTGCTACATGTCTTCTCTTTATCATAGCTGTAGCTCTCTCGCGCGTCATGTTAGGTGTACACTATCCACGTGATGTCATTGGAGGCGCAGTCATAGGCTTCCTAATTGCACTACTCATGTACATGCTCTACAGGAAGTACAGGACTCCTCTTATTCCATTGGTAGTGTTCGTTATCCTTGGTGCAGTATCATACGTGTACTGCAGATATCCTGACTGTCTAAATGCCGTAGCTCTTGGCATTGGTCTAATACTTGCACATGTTCTACTACATGAAAAGTATGAGGTAATAAGAAGAGCAACACTAATCAGGAAGAGCATTAGTGCTGTCCTTACCCTATTTCTGTGCCTGATAATTGTCTATGCTATACATGGAGCTGGCCTTGTCCTAGCTGCTCTAGGACACTTCGTGTGTGGTATAGTACTTGTTGCTTGCCCATATGCTGTGTCAGTTCCCCAGTTGCATCATCATTAGTCAGTTAGGGGGACTATTCATCATGTATGAGTTACTGGGTTGATACTCGAGGAATGGATCGTGTCCGCTGGATTCTATTCTTTGATGTTCTGCCACGTGTGGCATGGACTACTCCTGCATCTATTGAGAAGGTATATGAGGAACTTATAAAGTACGTGTACGTTAGCTATAGGGAATTTATTGAAATTGTGAATGAATTCGAGAAGCGTAACATAATAAAGATCCTA
>JAMOMD010000048.1 GCA_027068725.1 Thermoproteales archaeon
AAGATCAGAGGAATAGCGAGCACATCTTCCTCACCCTGCACTATCACTAGCACATGCTTTCCATTCTCCATCATCCTAACGCAGTCCTCCAGCCTGTCGATAACATCTGTAG
This sequence comes from Thermoproteales archaeon, assembly GCA_027068725.1. Taxonomy (GTDB): domain Archaea; phylum Thermoproteota; class Thermoprotei; order Thermoproteales; family Thermocladiaceae; genus JAADER01. Next base: position 113 of record JAMOMD010000048.1, read on the forward strand.
ATAGTGTAGCTCTCTCATTAACAACTGTTTGAACAACATCAAAGCCCTCTAGACTATCCTGAACAGGAGTCTCTCTCCTGGTCTTCCGATCAATAACTGCAAGATCAGGAGTTCTCCAGTAACGACATACGTTAGAAGTAACAACATCGCCAACAGTAATTACCTTTCGTAACCTAAGACACTCACATATTGTTCTAACCTTGTTAACTGCCTGCTCATTACGGTCATGTACTACAAAGCCTAGAGGCAGGCGAAGTAGCTCTCTAGCCTTATCGATAAGTTTGTACACTTCATAACTTTCGCACAGTCTTATCTAAAATAACTTCTACAGGACGTGATATAGCGCGTATGCTCGCATACGTTGACCATGGCGCTGCTAGAGGCTTGTATAGAGATGCTGATGCTCTAGTGAAGAAGATAGATGAGGTCAAGTGGCTTATCCTGTCGCTGCTTGTATATAAGGTGGAGGATGAGAATAGAGAGAAGATTGCTCAGAAAATTGTTGAGAAGTGGCTTAACATAACAGCATCAGTTAGATATGTTGAGGATATCTATACAACACTCGTAGCATATCGTAATAAAATGATAAAGACAGATGCTGAGCTTGCGAGAAAAATTCTGAGACTAATATCTGAGGTTAAGCATTATCTAGAGGATGTTTATTTAACTAATGTTCTTATGAAAGTCCTCATAGACAAAGCATTTCCTGACATTGGACTTATAGTAGTGTACGAGAACCCGCTAGAAGTTGAGCAAGGTCGTAGACAGAGACCACTCAACGTCAGGAATGTTGTTCTTCGAAGAGAGGCAGAAACTGTCTATGAGTCTAAGTTAAGCAAGAGCATAAGACGACTAGCGCTTGAGTATGTGATTCTGAGGAAACAAGTCAGGACACGTAGAGTGGTTATTGACTGGAACTGTATGGGAATGTACCCATACTCTTCAAGTAGCACAAGCATCGTAAATAATGTGGAGGTAGCAGATCCTTGCTATTGTGCGTACATGAAGCATGGTGTTGACATCGTGACAACACTTACTCCTAAAGTCGCAGTATTTCAGTACAGACAGGTGCGAGAACTTGATCTGAAGACCCTACTCGAGATCTGTGATAAAGTACAGGACGCGGGTCTTCTAGTACTCCCATCTACAATGACTAAGTCTGAGCTGGTGTACCTTAGGAGTGATTTGCAGAACATGTGTACGATCGTTGGTACGTATAGCGTGCCTGTGGACATTCTGCTTGACGTGTGCCAGATCTGTAACAGCTAGACCTTAACTAATTAATAAGGCGTGTGGACGGGAGCATATAGCGAAGGGGGAGGGTACAGTGAAAGTTTTGGCACTCACCTACGTCAACGTAGGAAGCTACGAGCTTGCAGTAATCGAGTATGACAATGGTCAGATAAGAACTGCAATAGGGCCGGAAGCTCGCAATATTGTCAGTAAGTTTCTATCAGAAATTTTCCAGTGTGAACACTGTAGGAAAGTATTTCACATATCAAATATTGGCTTACTCAAAATTAGGAATAACGAGACAGTATACTTATGCAGAAACTGCGTGCTTGATGCATTGAAAAGTTTAGAATTTCTAATAGAAAAATGTTGCTAGTATCACCTGTACAATCTCTTTCGTGGAAAGAAAATTTTCTGAACTCTGAACCCTAGCTTAGTCAGTATTTTCGTTAGTTCTGAATCATCTGTCATTACTGTAATATCTTCACATATAGTAGACAGTTTCTTAGCACATAGTACTATTGAAATATCTGCTTCACTCAAGTTTCTGTACTGTTCCCTAAGTTCATTAATTTCGCGAGAATCTATTTCAATAATAGTTGGCTGTAGTATCGATAGGACCGCTTCTGCTCGAGGGTCTTTAATTTCGTTAAGTACGTAGTTTGTTATGAATATTTTAGCTGTTTCCTGTAGTGAGTAGAGTACTGTAAGGTCTCTTAAGTGAAAGATTGCTGAGGAGTCTAAGATTATGCACTTCTTATGTTTCATTTAGAATCTTATTGTCTCTTCTACTGAGCCTTCCTTGGATATGACTAGTATGTCGCAGCCGTCGCCTGATACTGGGTCTCTTGACATTGCTTGTCTTATTGCCTTTATTGCAAGTTTCTTCGCATCTTCAAGAGGCATGTCTGGCTTGTACTCACTCTCAAGTATTCCAATTGCGATTTTTGCACCTGTGCCAAGTGCTGCATAGTCGTCCTCTATTAGTGAGCCTGCTGGATCAAGGACGAAGAGGTGTGGTCCCTCATCGTCGACTCCTCCAACCATTATCTCACATATGTATGGCATGATTCTGCTCTGGAACAGTATCAGTGATAGTAACTTAGCTGCTGCACGTACAGTTGGTGCAGTCTTTGTGTCTAGGTAGTACAGGTTGAGCTCTGTTCTTATGATCTTGGCTATTGTCTGCATGTCTGCAAGTATGCCAGCTGATGCAAGCCCAAGCTTGTCATTTATCTTGAAGACCTTCTTTCCTGACTTGCTCAGCAGATAGAAGCCATATGCGACTCTCTTCTCCGAGGCTAGGACAACTCCATCCTTGACCTTTATGCCTACAGCAGTTCCTGTAAGCAGTTCAAACTCCGACATTGCAGGTCTGTGGCTCAAGACCACGAACTTAGTAAAAGAACTTTATGGTGTATCACCACCCAACGAGCAGAGCATGCACAGCCCTCTTCAGGATAGACTTAGCCTCACTCATGCTACATCTCAATGTTGCTGCAATTTCCTTGATGCTCTTGCCCTGCAGAACTTTTGTAATAAGTGCAAGAAGTTCTTTATATTCCATTTTAATATCATCATTATTTAGAAGAAACATAACAAGCTTCTCGTACACAACATCCTGAACGTACTCAATCTCAAGTCTTCTAATATTCTTAAGAAATATCTCTAACCTTCTCTGTTGCATAGACGATAAACTAAGCCTAATTGGCGACGTTACCCTAAGACTTAGAATAGACTTAGTCACTATTTCAGAATCAACATCTCTATAAACGCTAGAGCAGAGAAGTACTAACCTTCTCTTAAAATCTTCGAGAACAGGTCTCAAAGCCTCTTCACCTCTCTTGCTGAGAGGCTTCACAACTGCAATATTATGCTCTCCAGTAACCTTATTAAATCTCGGAGATATATAACACACAACATAACCATTCTTAAGCCAAAAATCCAAAGATTCTGAACGACCAAAAACTGCACCAATAATATCAAACCTTTTCTCTAAGTCCTTCTCAATAAACTTTAGTAAACGTGACCCAATTCCACGTCTCTGAAGTTCAGGAACAACAGCAATCCTATGTACTCTAGCAATTTTCAGACCAGCAACTCTCGAAGATCCATATCTTGCAAGAACTGTCCCAAGCACAAGACCAGCAAGAGGAACACCACCTTGCGCCTTCTTCATTTCTCTAGTCTTTACACGCTCTATTCTCACATGAGCAGCAGCTAGAACTCTGCCATCAGCATCCTGGACGACATACAGCATATGCTCATCACTATCAAGTAGAACTACTAGATCGTCAGGACAGTGTCTGTAGTGCGCATCTCTTAGTACACCGACAATCTTTCTAAATAGG
>JAMOMD010000049.1 GCA_027068725.1 Thermoproteales archaeon
TGTGTGGGCAGGATACAATAATCATATCGTGCTTAGCGACATATCAGTAGACTTTCACGAAGGTGTAAACGTCATCTTAGGCCCTAACGGTTCAGGAAAGACAACACTATTACGAGTATGTGCTACAGTTATCAAACCAATTAGAGGACATATCTATTTCAATGGTAAAGAATTACACGAAGATCCTTCTATTAAGAGGTGTATAGGATATCTACCTCATAGAGATGGACTAATAGATGATATTTCAGTATTTGAAAATTTACTATTTTACGCACTATCAAGCGAAATAAGCAAAGATTATCTTATAGAACAGCTGAGACAACTGGCACCATTGCTAAATATAGACGATTTAATTAACAAGAGGACCGCAACCTTAAGCAGAGGACAGAGAAGAAAGATCGCAATTGCTAGAGTACTATTAAGTAATCCGAAAATATTGTTACTTGACGAGCCCACAGAAGGTCTTGACCCTGTGACAGCAGCTAATGTGCGTAAACTAATTAGAGAGATTAGTAGTAGCAGAGTTATTCTTTATTCAACACATAATCTATATGAAGCGCTGGAGGTTGCAGATAATGTATACATTATCAAGAACGGCAGATTAGTATTTCATGGGTCTAAAACAGCTTTGACTAGAGCTGTGAAGAGTGTTGGTATTAAGGTTGAGATGAAAATTCTTGGAGATCCTGAATCAGTATTCAGTATGCATGGTGTTAAATATCAGAGAAAAGATAGTACATGGATTGTAGAAGTTGAAAGTGAGCAGAAGCTTGCGGAAATTATAGAAGATCTAGTGAGGCATAATTGTAAAATAATGAAGATTGTCGAGTGTCAAGATATTATTAATGATATTATCCGCGAGCTATTATGAGCATGCGAAGTCTTGCTAAAGCATATTTACTACGTGTTAAGTCACATGCTCGAAGTTTACTTACGTTAGCAATAGCACTTGATGTTGCTATAACTGTTCTAATGGTAGTAACAGGACTATTTCTACCACAGATTTTCACACCAATTACTCGACATGCCCTTATCGTACTTGCAGAGAAGATTCTTCAGGTACATGAAGTCACAAACAGAGCAATTGAGGCTATTGTCCTAGCAGTGATGATACCTTACCTATCGGCACTTATTGCAGCATACGCAGTTACAGCACACTTATTATCAATCATTGTCAGAGATAGGCTAAACGGAGTATTTGAAATACTCTTATCAATATCAGATCGTAGAAGTATAGTAACTGGTCTAACAGTATTTAGTATCATTGCAGCACTTATATCCTATATCCCTCTTCTTACAATTTCACTACTAGTAACAATACCAATGTTATTAATGTTTAACATGGTTAGCCTACTCTACTACCCAGTGCATATACTACTGTTGCTGATCCCTGCCGTAATATTCTCTTCAATACTAAGTCTGATGCTCTGCCTACTAGCGCCCAAGCTTACTAGACTAAGAGTTGGATTATTGCCAATTCAGAATGCATTATCAATAGTAGGTACAGTACCAGCAGCAATACCATTTCTAATAATTAACATAGTGCCAACACTTGATCCTCTGACAGTAGCATTATACACATGTGCAGCCTGTATAATAGCAGTAAGCGTACTCCTTCTAATAATGCCGTACATAATTAAGGAGACCGAACTAATAACAACAGAGTAACAGGAAAGTTCTATGCCCGAGATAAAAATAGTAGACAATGTAATAGTGATAGAATTAAAGGGAATCGAAGCAATATTAGCATTTAAAAGAAAGGTGGAAATACCTGTTGACCGTATACAAGACATAATTCTAGATCCTCGGCAGATAATATCTTCTATAAGATATAGAATCTTAGGTGCATCAATACTGGGGAAGTTGTATTATGGTACGTTCTCGACGGTCTTTGGGAAAGCATTTTTAGCAATAAGAAATCCTAACAAAGTTATAGGGATACTGTTAAGAGATTACAAATATAGTTTAGTAGCGTTTAGCAGTGATGATGAAGAAATAGTAGATAAGATTCTGAGGATTGTTGGGTATGCGTAGTAGTAAGTCTGGGTTAATGTTTGCTAAGATTAGAAGGGTTAGTGTTGTTCTTTTGGCGCCGGGGGTGGGATTTGAACCCACGCCCCCTGTACGGGGACGGGCTTAGCAGGCCCGCGCCTTGGGCCAGGCTCGGCCACCCCGGCTAACTCTCGTACGTTGCTAGATGTTTCGGCTTTAAAATCTTTCTTCGATTTCTTATCCGGGCACTACGAACCTATATACGACTACTTCGCCTGCGGTTGGTGACTTTCTTATTATTCTAATGACGTCTCCAGGTTTTGCTCCTATTATCCTGACGAGTGGGTCGCTTGCTCTTATCCAGGGAAGCTGCCAGGGGGCTGCATTTAGCTGTTTAAGTATCTTCTTGGCTTCTTCTTTGGGTACAATCTCTGCCTTTGGTACAAGCTCGTGCTCCATTATTCTTGCAAGGAGTGTCTTCTCCTTCTTGCTTGATCTCGCGGGCATGTTCTACGTGTTGTAGCTTTCTCTCGACTTATTTTTTCTTCGATGCGCAGAGGCAAGCGTATTAAAGTTTCAGATTCTGCAAGTGCGTGAATGAATCCGTATAGTGAGCTTGTGCGTGAGATAAAGTCGTTTGTTAGTGAGCTAGGGAAGACTATTGGTAAAGACTTGTCAAGTCTAGAGGTCATAAAGGCACAGCCGAAGTTTGGGTACCTAGCAGTTCCTCTTCATAGTGTGATGCGCGATGTGCCTGACATTGGCAAGCTTATAGAAGAGCTGAGCTGCAAGTTCACGTTCAGGTACCTGTCGAAACCGTGTTTTGTTAATGGCTTTCTCAACTTTGATATTAATGTACGAGAATATGCAAGACTCGTAATTGACACAATCCTGTCAAGAGGACAGGAATATGGCTACTCTGAGGAGTGTCCAAAAGGCAAGTACATTGTTGAGCACACAAGTGCAAATCCACTACATCCACTACATGTAGGTCATGGCAGAAATGCAGTTCTAGGAGATACACTAGCGCGACTCTTAAGGTTCTGCAAATGTGAAGTTAGGACACATTTCTATCTTGATGACTGTGGTGATCAAGTAGCTTATGCTGCACTAGGCTTCTACCTTGTCAGAGATCTTGTATACAAGAGAATAAGGGAAGGTAAGAAGCCCGACCACGTAATTGGAATAGTTTATGCAGTCATGTGTACTGTAGCAGAGATTCAGAAGCTTAGAAAAGAGATAGAGAAGTTGAAGGATACTGACCCTGATAGGTGTCGCGAGCTAATTAGTCAGTGCGATGAGCTTGTTGCAGCTCTAGCAAATCTTAAGCAGAGGGACGAGGAGCTCGTACTTGCACTTCTAGAAAAGCTGCACGACTTTCCTGATATTGAAGCAGAAGTGAAGAATCTTGCCAGGCTGTACGAGAAGGGAGACGAGGAGATAAAGAAGCTTGTGCGCGAGATGGTTAATCTTGTAATTGAGGGATTCAACCAGACTTTGACTAGGCTTGGCATAACATTTGATTCTTGGGACTGGGAGAGCGACATAACTGTATATTCAGGAAAAGTTCAGGACATCATTAGGAGACTTCTAGCAAGAGTGCCACAGTACGTGGAACTTACAGGAGGCGTCGTAGTATTTCGTGCAGATAAGTATGCACAAGACATGGATCTCTGGGATAAG
>JAMOMD010000050.1 GCA_027068725.1 Thermoproteales archaeon
CTTCAAGCATCTCTGTGGTCTCCCGACTTGTCCAGTCAAGGAGCGTCTCAAAGTTGTTGCTAGAACATTCGCAATAGTCTCAGTAAACAAGCGCGTATACGGTGCCTCCCCACCTAGTGGTGTTGTGGGCGAGCACGCGTATCCCAATGTTCCAACAATGGTGAACGTTCCTCCTGATGTAGTATCTGAGAGAGCTAGAGAGTTCGAGAATCCTCCTGAATGGTGGATGCGTGGCTTGTCGTTAGATGATATTGTCAAGATCAGGTCAAGCATGGTGTCAATAGTTGATCGTTACAATGTTAGAGATGTCGAGAAGCTTATTGAGCGTGAGATAGCTCTAACACAGGTAGCCTCTAGGCCAGTTGACCTGGAGGTTAATGTAGAGAAGATAATTGATAGATCGATACTTCTCGACTTGAAACTGCTTCCTCTCAGTATTAGAGTCAGAGGAGAAGTCAAGGTAAGCTCAAACCCCAGGATTGACCGTGTTGTTGAGAAGGTTATCTACGATCAGGATCTCAAGGCTAGAGATGCCGTGCTGTACCTCTACGAGCATGGCGTAGATGTGTACACTATACAGCGTGCATTCAGTTTCGGTCTCTTGGGCACGCGCCGGTTCAGGAAGCTTGTGCCAACTAGATGGGCAATAACTGCAGTCGATAGAATACTTACTGAGCACCTGCGTGCACGTGTACGAAAGCTTCCTGTACTGAACAGGTACTATGTATACCAGTTCTCTTACCTAAACAACAAGTTCACTGTAGTACTATTACCAGAGAACCTTAGAGTATACTGGATAGAATTTTGGTACAGCAGATCAGGATTCTGCGATAGACCAGTTCTATCGGTCGAGATAGAGGAAGATCTGAAAGGTAATGTTGAGACAATGGATGGAGGCTTCGAAGCTGCGAGAATGGGACTACTAGAAGCAATGTTCAAGCACGGATTTCAGGCACGTGCCATAATTGTTAGAGAAATACTTCCTGAATATTACATAGGTGTCGGAAACTGGCATATTAGAGAAGACATGAGGCACATACTCGACACAAGACCTGTAGTATGCACAGACGATCCAAGAGAGGTCATCGAGACTGTGCGCAAGATACTTCATCCTGATGTTGTGCAGGAGGTCGAGAGAATAATTATGAAGAACCTTAAGCAAGCAAAGCTAATCTAAGCCTAAATGCTGTTCATCAGTGTTAGAGAAGGCGTACCCTGTACTAGAGTTGTTGAACTAGTCGTGGAGACTCTACAGAGAGGAGGAGTTGCGATTTTGCCAACAGAGACTGTGTATGGATTAGCAGCATATGCGCATGATGAGAAGGCTGTCAGGAGAATATACGAGATAAAGAAGAGAGGTCCTGAGCCTTTGACTATTCATGTAGCATCTCTAGAGCAGGCACGTGAGCTAGTTGAGAAAATGCCTAAGATAGCTGAGTTACTTGCAGAATCTCTCTGGCCTGGCCCACTCACGATAGTTCTGAAGAAGTCAAGTAAAGTTCCTGACTTTGTTACAGCAGGACTAAACAAGGTTGGTATAAGGATTCCTCGACACACGCTCACGCTGGAAGTTATTCGAAGAGTAGGCCCAACAGTCATGCCAAGCGCAAACGTTCACGATAATCCTAGCCCAACGTCTGCATATGACGCAATTGAGGATCTTGGACACTCTGTTGACATTGTTGTAGATGCAGGAGAGTGTGAGCTTGGTATAGACTCTACCGTAGTCGACCTCTCCGAGGACACGCCAAGACTGCTCAGACCTGGCGCTGTGCCAATAGAGACTCTTCGAGAACTTGGTCTTCGCCTCGAAATTCCTGACTCTCTAGAGAAGCTTTCCAGAACTAGGAGAAGATACTTGAGAGACGTTGAGCTTGTTGTAGTAACGGGCAGAGATCTCGAGAGCATTGGCAAGAAGATTCGAGAAGAAGTTGAGAAGGCTGTTCAGGATGGTAAGAGGGTAATGATATCAACAACTATAGAACTATCAACAATGCTGCGAGATCTTGTAACTAGAGGAAACGTCACGTACTTCTGCCTTGGCTCTCACAATAATCCACTATCAACAGCAAGGCTCGTGTACAAGATGTTTAGAACAGCAATGAAGCTAAAAGTAGATGTCGTGTATGTAGAGGCACTTCCGCTCAGGGGCATATACATATCAGTCATGGATAGGATAATAACAGCATCATCAAGAATTGTATAACCTACTCTTTTGCTATTCTCTGAAGTTGTGCAAGAAAATCATTCACCATTATCTCAAGTATCTGACGTCCCTTCTCAGGACTTACATCCCTACTCAACTTACCAACAATACCGAGATCAGAAATTTCTTTTGTTCTATGAAGTTTTAGTGATCCTTCACGAACTATGTCTACTATCCTCTCCTTCCTGACGAGCGTCTCATCTATTGCCAACATTATGCTAGTCTCTATGAGACCAGCATGGTCGATGTAGGCTTCACCGAGCAGTTCTCTCAACTTTCTTCTGACTCTGTCATTATACACGTAGTAGTGGTAAGTCTTCACATCGTGCTTATAGTTCAGCGTGCGTGCAACAAGGTCAAGGATCTCGCAGTTTCCTCCATGAGCATTAACGAGAACAACAGCCTTTGGAGAGAATGTCTCTATTATCGATTCCACAATATCCTCCACGTACCTCATGAACGTGCGTGGCATGACATATACTGTTCCAGGAAAATCACGATGCTCGATAGAGCAGGTGTAGTATATTGGAGGCATCACTAACACAAGATCGCCTAACACTCGCTCAGCAACATCGCACAGGTACTCTGCAATTATAGTATCAGTGAGGTACGGGAGATGGGGACCATGCTGTTCGTGACTTCCAATAGGTATTAGAACTATCCTGTTAGGGACAAAGTCGAGAGTTGTCAAGTAGCCTATCTTCACCGCTTCACATGAAGCTAAGGACTATTTAAGAACTGTAAGCCACATAATGAGCAGGATGCTGCGTCTCCGCATGAGGCTTTAAGTATGTTGTTAGGTTAGTAACCTGAGAATACTAGCAGAGCACCATACTTTATTAACATACTCACAACTAGACACATGATAAGAATAGCCATAGCAACAGACGACGGTTCAACAGTATCCGAGAAAATGTTCACCGTAGCAAAGAAATTCAAGATATACGACATGGACGAAGAAGCGGGAACTCTAACATTTGTCGAAGATAGAGAGAACTCACTCATAACAAAGGAAGACGTGCGCAACCTATCAGAAGAAGAGTATTGCAAATTACTTCATGAGAAAGTTCTCAACGACGTAAACATAGTAATTGGAACAATGAGCACAAGACTAAGCTACTACTACTTCCTATCAAACAACGTACAGATACTATTTGTAGAGCGCGGAACACCAATAGACTTAGTAGAAGAATACCTTAGAAAGGTCGCAGAAGAGCTCAGTAGAGAACTAGCAGAAGAGAGCGAACTAGAAGGAGCATAAGTAGTTAAAAATACAAATATAGGGAAACAAATTTACAAACAAAAATTTATTTCCCTACTTTTTCTTCCTCTACTATTCGTATCCGTATTCCTTCCTTAGTTCTTGAGCAGCTTTTGCAATGTTTCTTAATTTTTCTAAAGCAACTTCTCTCGGAAGTCTCTTCAATCCACA